>CAYVGW010000011.1:0-35114 GCA_964450895.1 uncultured Occallatibacter sp.
AAGCGCCGGTGGCCACGCAATCCAGCAGCTCGCGAATCTCTTCCACGGGATGCTCGAGCTGCAATATCTCCCGAATGCCTATCTCGGATTTGCCCAGCAGCTCAGCGATTCCGCCCACCAGGCCGGACTGATCCTTGACGACAAAGCGGAGATAATAGCCGTTGAACCAGACTTCCTCGAAGGGCCGCATCTTGAGCGCGGGATCGGAGTGCCGCTGCGCCGCGCCGGCTGCGAAGGCCGTAGCGCCGGGATGCGCCGCCCGCTCGCGTAGCAGATAAAGCAGATCGGAGACGATGGCGTTGGCGGTGGGCGATGGACCCGCTCCGGGGCCGACAGAGAGCGTGGTTCCGGTAAAGTCCGACGCGACCACCAGCGCGTTGTTTTCTCCATCGATTTGGCATAACTCATGCCCATACGGCAGCAGCACCGGGGTATAAAAAACATCGGTGCTGTGCTGGCCGGCGGAGTTGATCACCTGCCGCGCGACGCCGACAAAGCGGATCGCGGAGTTCAGCTTCTCTTTCGCATAGCGCAAATCCGCGCGGCGAATAAAATACGCGGGAAGGCCGTGGCTCTCAATCTCTCCGCTGACGGAGACGGCGGGGCAGCCCCACGCCAGCCGCGCCAGCAGCGAGGTCTTCGAGTAAGTGTCCGAGCCGTTCAAATCCAGATCTTTTTCCGGCTCCCACTTGCCTTTGCTCGGCTCCGCCAGGTGGCGCGCGCAGGCCTTCTGGCGGGCGCTCGAGAATCCCGCGCCCTTCTCCATGGTGGATAGAATGTAATTGGTCGTTCCATTCAGGATGCCGGCCATGAGGCTGATCCGATCGCTGCCGAAGATGTCGCGCAGCATCTTGATCGTGGGCATTCCGCCGCCCACCGAAGCTTCCATCAGCAGCGGAACCTCGGCCTTCATGAAGGCGTCGAGATAATGAATATTTTTTGCTAAAAATGCCTTGTTCGGCGTAATGATGGGAACCTTGTTGGCGAGGCAGCAATCGAAAAGCCCGGCCAGCGCAAGGCTGCCCGTGCATTCGATGACTACGGTGGCCGCGCCCTTGGCTCGCGCCGCGGCAAACTCGTTTTCGAGATGCGCGAGCTGGGCCGCGTCCACGCCGTCAAAAGAGAGCGCTGCCGAGGGGAAATACGTGGCCAGGAACTTCCGCCGCTCCTCCCGCTCCTCTTCCTTCTTCAAATAGTCGATGACCGCGCTGAGCGTGACCTTCATCCCCTTCGGAAATGGAGAAGCAGCCTCCTCGCGCACCGCATGCAGATGGCGCACTACGCCCTTGCCGATCGCGCCCATCCCAACAAGAATGACCTCAACAGAAGTTTCAACAGACGGCATTCAACACGCTCCTCGGCTTGGATTGCACCCACGCGGGTTCATCGGCTTCAACCCAAACTATACACGAGCAGGGAGTGGCGGGCCAATGAAGAGAGAAATCGATTATGCCCTCACAAACCGAAGAATGATGGTCCTCAGTGCCGATGACTATCGAAACATATTGACGGAAGCGCTCGATTATTATGAAAAGCCAGTGATTAGTATTGCCTTCTAAACCAATTTAGGGAAGATGATCCATAACCAAAATTTGATCGCGTGTGACACAGAGCTGCACCACACGCGATCGTTTTCGGATGTGTTTTTCTAGAATTTGAGAACAGCGCCTGCGGAATAACGGAATCCGTCTTCTCCAGTTTTGAGACCGGAGGCAGATGAATCATCTGTGTATATCATATTAGAAAATGAAATTTGCTGACTCCAGTAATCCATCTGCATGGGACGAATCGATAGATGCCTGTTGACATTAATGTCAATGCCACCACCCGATACAGACTTGAACGGATTAAATGAACACTTTGTTGATAGATTCACAGAACCACAAGATAATTCATCGGGGCTCGTGAATGAGACATGAGAAACACCAAATAACTGATGAACGAAAAAATTGATATGTTGATATTTTGCGCTTTTGAAGCTAAATCGTAAAGTTGGACCAAATAGATAATCTTGAGATTTGATGGAAAAAGTCGTTGAACTTCCATTGATTTGATGGGTAATAGAGTTAGTATCATCAGCAAAATCTGCTGTAAAGCCCAAATGCCTCGTCGGATAATAAGTCACTGAGGCCTGTCCTCCTTCTAATGCCAAAGAAGAAAAATCTTCAGTAGACCAATTAGGATACCCATAGGCTCTGCCATAGGAGTAGCCGCCAAAGATATCCCATTTATTCGGCTGTTGAGTTTTTTGCTGCTGAGCTGTTGAAAAGACTGTTCCACAAAGAGCGATAAGTGCAAATGCAATGAATTTACGCATGAAAACCTCTTTCTCTGCTTCCTGGAAGCAGTGCTATGGACCTCGACTTGTCGAACAGCCACAATGTGCTGCAATGTAGGGGAATTCTTAACAGGTTATCAAGGGGGGGGGGCACTGCAAGGATTCTGTGATATAATTATCAGATTTTTATGGGTCTACAATGCTATGCTGGCGTTCAATTGTTGCGTCATCCTGTTCTCGTGATACCATCTCGGCAAGGGCCTTCCCCGCCCGACAACCGGCCCTCCTTGGAGGTTCTTATGTCCCCACTCTCCCGCCGCGCCTTTCTCAAGGCCTCGCTGGCCGCTGGAACCGTCGCCGGCGCGCTTCCCTTGCACGCCTCAACCAGCAAAGCCACGGACATGGTCACGCTGGGCAACTCCGGCATGAAGGTCACGCGGCTGGCCTTCGGCACCGGCAGCCGAAACGGCTATGTGCAGTCCTCCCTCGGCCAGAAGGAGTTCTCGCGCCTCA
The DNA here is from genome assembly GCA_964450895.1 of uncultured Occallatibacter sp. GTDB lineage: Bacteria > Acidobacteriota > Terriglobia > Terriglobales > Acidobacteriaceae > Telmatobacter. Next base: position 2,792 of record CAYVGW010000011.1, read on the forward strand.
TCCACTACGCCTACGAGCGCGGCATCCGCTTCTTTGAGACCTCGGAGTCTTACTCCACGCCCGCCATGCTCGGCGAAGCGCTCAAAGCCTTCCCGCGCGAAAGCTACCAACTAATGAACAAAGTGACCACCGACGAGGGCGTCGATCCGCTGAAGCGCTTCGACGAGATGCGCCGCATTGCCCAGGCCGAGTACTTTGACATCATGCTCCTCCACTGGCAGCACTCCGCCGACTGGACGTCAACCACCCGCCGCTGGCAGGACGGCGTCCTGGAATTGCAGGCAAAAAAGATCATCCGCATGCGCGGCGCGTCGGTCCACGGCCTGCCCGCGCTGCGCCAGGTGCCCGGCAATCAATGGCTGGAAGTGGCGATGATCCGCATGAACCACAACGGCGTGCGCATGGACGGGCCGGACTACCGGACCGACGACCATAACCCGGAGTACAGGGACGAGGTCGTCGCGCACGTCCAGCAGGTCAAGCGCGAGGGCATGGGCGTCATCAGCATGAAGCTGGTGGGCGACGGCGTCTTCACGCGCCACGAAGACCGCCAGGCGGCAATGCGCTTCGCATTCAAGAACGCCGGGATCGATTGCGCGACGGTGGGCTTCAAGAGCACGCAGGAGATCGACGAAGCCATCGACAACATGAATCTCGCACTGAGTTAGTAGGCCGAGTGAATCGCTGGGTGCCCCAGGTCTGGATTTTCAGACCTGGGAAACTTCGATCCTCAATCGGCTTTCTTCAATCCCAGCCGAACGGCTCGCCGTCACTCGCTGACCGCAACGCCGGCAAACTGCCGTGTTTTGATGTCGCGCATCGGCGGCTGGCCGAAGAAGCGGCTGTATTCGCGGTTGAACTGGCTGGCGCTCTCGTAGCCCACCTCGAAGGCGGCGCTGGCGGCGTCCAGGCCCTCGGTCATCATGCGGGCGCGCGCGGCGTGCAGGCGCAGCCGCTTCTGATATTGCAGCGGACTCATGGTGGTCAGCGAGCGGAAGTGGTGGTGCAAGGTGGAGACGCCCATCTGCGCCACCGAGGCCAGCTCCTCGACGCGCAGCGGCTTGGTGAAGTTCGTCTTCAGCCAACTGACCGCCTTGGCCGTGCGGTTGCTCTGTTCGCCCAGCGTGGCAATCGAACGCAGATGCCGGCCCAGCGGCGAGCGCAGCAGGCGGTAAAGAATCTCGCGCTGCATGAGGCCGCCGAGAAATGGAATATCCTGGGGCGCGTCGAGCAGATCGAGCAAGCGCGAACAAGCGCCCAGCAATTCGGCCGGTGTTTTGCCAATTGCCATGCCGCGAACCTTGGACGCAACCTCCTGCGTCAGAAACTCCTCCTGGCTGAGAATCTCGCGCACCGCCGGCATCTCCAATTTAAGGACCAGAGCCAGGTACGGTTCGCTTTTAGAGGCCGTGATGATTTGGCTTTCCACCGGCAGATCGACCGAGGTGAGCAGGAAGTTGGAGCCGTCGCAGAGGTGGGTTGCGCCGCCGACGGTGATGCGCTTTTCTCCCTGCGCAAAGACCACCAGCTCCGGCTCGTAGGTGGTGCAAAAGCACTCGGAAGGCGCGGTTCTGCGGGAGAGGATCAGGCCGGGCAGGGCGGTGTCCACCGGACCCTCCACCGGGACGTGGGCGGCGATTTTGCGCGCCAGTTCGGACCGCAGTAGCTCGATCTCCGCCTGCGATTCAGCTCCTTTAACCAATTCCTTCACCATCCGGACCTCCCATTGCTTTCACAATTCCAGCCTACCGCCGATTCGGCCCTCGATGCACATAATAATCACTTCTCGACAGAAATAGGCAATCAAAAGGAAGGATCTGGATACCGCTCAAGCAATTCCTGGGCCTATTCTTTGGTTGAGAGAAAGTGCGAATCAATGCGATTTGCCCCGCATCTCAAAGTTGGCCAACAGGCCATGAGGTTTCCCCCATGTTCAATGCAAAAGCCTTTTCCGTAGCCAGCGCAAGCTCGCCGTTTATCTCCACCACGATCGCGCGGCGCGATCCCACCGAAACCGACGTCCAGATCGAAATCCTCTACTGCGGCATCTGTCACTCCGACCTGCACACGGCGCGCAACGAGTGGGCCAGCGTCATGCCCACCGTCTACCCTTGCGTTCCCGGCCATGAGATCGTTGGCCGCGTCACTAAAATCGGCTCCGCCGTCTCAAAGTTCAAGGTGGGCGAGATCGTCGGCGTCGGCTGCCTGGTGGACTCCGAGGGCGCCTGCCCCGCCTGCAAGGCGCACGAAGAACAGTTCTGCCCAGGCGCAACCTTCACCTATAACGCGCCCGACAAGCATCTGGGTGGAGTCACCTACGGCGGCTACTCGGAGAGCATCGTCGTTGACCAGCGCTTTGTGCTGCGCATTCCCGGAAACCTTGACCTGGCCGGAGCCGCGCCGCTGCTCTGCGCCGGCATCACCACGTACTCGCCTCTGCGCCGCGCGCAGGCCGGACCGGGCAAAAAAGTCGGCGTGGTCGGCCTGGGCGGACTCGGCCACATGGGTGTCAAGCTCGCTCATGCTTTGGGCGCGCATACGGTCGTCTTTACCACTTCGCCCAAAAAGAAAGATGATGCGCTGCGCCTGGGCGCCGATGAGGTGGTTCTATCCACTGATTCCGCCGAGATGCAGAAGCACACGGCCAGCTTCGACTTCATTCTTGACGCTGTCTCCGCGCAGCACGACATCAACGCCTACCTCAACCTGCTGCGCCTGGACGGCAAAATCACTCTGGTCGGCGCGCCCGACAAGCCGCTCCCGGTCAATGCCTTTGCGCTGCTCTTCGGACGCCGCAGCCTCTCAGGCTCGCTGATCGGCGGCATCGCGGAAACGCAACAGATGCTCGACTTCTGCGGCCAGCACAACATCACTTCCGACGTTGAAGTGATCCCGATTCAGAAGCTCAACGAAGCCTACGAGCGGCTCGCCCGCTCCGATGTGAAGTACCGCTTCTCCATCGACATGGCCTCGCTCAAATCCGAGTAACCGAAAGCAATCCTGAGTGCAGAATTCTTTTTGTATCCGCGTAGCGTGAACGATCAACCACACTGCTTCAAGTTCCTCCACCGGTCAACCACACAAATCGAAGGAGAGCCATGAAAACCTGGATGTTAGGTCTGTTTCTATCAACAGTGATTGCACCATCGTCCTACGCACAGCAATCGCCTGCGCCGCCAACGGAAACGATTCAAACTGCCGCAAGTCAAACATCCGAGCAACAAGAAGTCATCAACCTTTCAAATATGAAATGGGATTGGATGGCTGACAAGAAGGTCGAATCCCTGGAGACTCTGTTTGACGACAAAGCCATGTTCACTCACATGGGAGGAACATGGGGGAAAACCCAGGAACTGGCCACCATCAAGAGCGGTGGCATCTGGTACAAAAAGGCTGTCGTTTACGCAGTGGACGCTCGCATCTTTGGCAACACAGCCATTCTGCTGGAGGACATTGATTTGCAGGCAGCGGTGGGTGAGCACGAAGTCACCAATCCTTTTATGGTGACTGAGGTTTATATCAAGGAAAACGGCAAGTGGAAGCTCGCCCAACTTACGTTCTCGCATCTGCTTAGGCCGGTCAAAATGAACAGTAATAAGAATTAGCCACCGAGAGCATAGTGATGACAAGGTACGAGCACGGCTGAAGTAAAAGTTTCGCAAACCACAAAAGAAGGCAGGTAGAATCATGCAAAAGAGAAAATTGGGAAACAGCAATCTGGAAGTATCGGCGCTGGGCCTGGGCTGCATGGGAATGAGCTTTTCCTACGGACTGCCCAAGGACAAGCAGGAGATGATCGCGCTGCTGCGCGCGGCGGTCGAGCGCGGCGTCACATTCTTCGATACGGCCGAGGTCTACGGGCCGTTCTCGAACGAAGAACTGCTGGGCGAAGCTCTGGAGCCGTTCAAGGGGCAGGTGGTGATCGCCACCAAATTCGGCTTCAATCTCAATCCTGACGGAAGCCCCGGCTGGCAGGGGCTGAACAGCCGCCCGGAGCGCATCAAGCAGGTTGCCGAGGCCTCGCTGAAGCGCCTGAGGATCGATGCGATCGATCTCTTCTATCAGCATCGCGTCGATCTGGATGTGCCCATCGAGGACGTGGCGGGCGCGGTGAAGGAATTGATCGCGGAGGGCAAGGTGAAGCACTTCGGCATGTCGGAAGCGGCCGCGAAGACGATTCGCCGCGCCCACGCCGTGCAGCCGGTGACCGCCGTGCAGAGCGAGTATTCGCTGTGGACGCGCGGCCCGGAGGCCGAAGTGCTGCCCACGCTGGAAGAACTTGGCATCGGCTTTGTTCCTTATAGCCCGTTGGGCAAGGGCTTCCTGACCGGCAAGATGGACGCGACCACCACCTTCGACGATACCGACTTCCGCAGCAAGCTGCCGCGCTTTACGCCGGAAGCGCTGAAGGCCAATCAGGCGCTCGTCGATCTGCTGGGCAAGATTGCGGCGGAGAAGAAGGCCACGCTCGCGCAGATCGCGCTCGCCTGGCTGCTGGCGCAAAAGCCGTGGATTGTGCCGATTCCGGGAACGACCAAGTTGCATCGCCTGGAGGAGAATCTCGGAGCTGTCGCTGTCGAGCTTTCCGCCGGCGATCTTCGGGAGATTGCAAGCGCCGCGGCGGAGATCAAGGTGGAAGGCGCGCGCTACCCGGAGGCCATCGAGAAGATGACCGGGCGCTAGATTCTCGGCTGCGCGACCGGGCGCGTTGAGCTATCGCGATCCCAGGTCCGAAAATCCGGACCTGGGGCACCCATTTTTTTGAAATTTCAAGGTTTTTTATTCTGAGTCTGAAATTTCAGCAGCAATCAAAGGAAATGCCATGAGCAAGAACGTTTTGATTCTTTCATCGAGTCCGAGAAAAAAAGGGAACTCGAATACCCTGTGCGACCGCTTCATGGAGGGCGCAGCCGAGGCCCATCATCAGGTGGAAAAAGTGGTGCTGGAAGAGAAGAAAATCAACTACTGCACGGCCTGTTATGCCTGCCAGAAGATTGGCCGGTGCGCACAGAAGGACGACATGGCCGGGATTCTCGACAGCATGGTTGCGGCGGACGTGATCGTGCTGGCCACGCCGGTGTATTTCTACAGCATGTGCGCGCAGATGAAGACGGTGATCGACCGCACCGTCGCCAAGTATACCGAGATCGCCAACAAGGAGTTCTATTTCATTGTGACCGCCGCGGACAGCAACAAGGCCGCGCTGGAGCGGACTATCGAGGGCTTTCGCGGCTTCACCTCCTGCCTGGACGGGGCCAGGGAAAAAGGCATCGTCTACGGCGCGGGCGCATGGGAGATCGGCGACATCCTGAAGAGCCGCGCCATGCAGCAAGCCTATGAAATGGGCAAGGCGGTTTAGAAAGCAAAAGGAGACAAGATGGAAATCCAGCGAAACGGCGCGCAGGCTTCGTACAAAGGGCCGGCGGATTACTTCACCGGCACGGTGCGCGTGGACCCGCTCTTTGCCGTGCCTGATCCGGCGCGCGTCACTGGGGCCAGCGTCACCTTTGAGCCTGGAGCGCGCACGGCATGGCATACGCATCCGCTAGGGCAGACGCTGGTGGTGACTGCTGGCTGCGGGCGGGCGCAGCGCTGGGGCGGCGCAATCGAGGAGATTCGCCCCGGCGACGTGATCTGGTTTGCGCCCGGAGAAAAGCACTGGCACGGCGCGGCGCAGACTACGGCGATGACCCACATCGCCATCCAGGAAAAGCTCGACGGCAAGACCGTTGATTGGCTGGAGCAGGTCAGCGATGAGCAATACGGCGGATCATGGGTTGAACGGCCTATCCCGTGTTGAAGGGCGGGGCGAGTCTGTTGACCACGTGAATTGGCCCTTCAACCTGGACAAGCGCGGATGAGGACATCCGCGCGACAGCCGGCCGGGAGGCCGGCGCTACAATCCGGCGCTACGCCATGGCGTGGGCCTGGGAGGCTTCCTCGGCCTCCAGCTTGCTGCCCACCTCGGCGGCGGCCTGCGCCAGCACGCGATGGTGAATGGTGAAGAGGGCCAGTTCCAGGCGGTCGCTGACGCCGGTCTTGTCGTAGACCGAGCGCAGATAGTTCTTGATGACTTGCTCGGTGGTCTTGAGGCGCTGGGCGATCTCGCGATTCTTGCAGCCTTGGACGATCAGCGCGACGATGCGCATCTCCTTGGGGGTGAGGCGGTCGCGGACGCGGGTGCCGACCATGTCTTCCTCGGGGGATTCGGCCTGCATCAACTGCGGCGGCAGCCAGGTGTCGCCGTTAGCCACGGCGCGTACGCATTCGGTGAGCGCCGGCCCGGTGACGGAGCGGAAGACCACGCCGCGAAAGCCCTGCTGCAGGTAAGCGCCGGCCGGCTCGTTGTTTTCGGCAATCACGATGCCGCGGCTGCCCACGGTTTCCAGCAGCGCGCGCAAGCGTCCCAGGTCCGGCTTCAAAGATGCGCCAAAGAGCACGATGGAGCCGGGGAATGTGGTGATGGCGTGATGCATGCGGTCCAGATCCGTGCACTGAGCAATGATGCGCACGTCTTCGTCCATGGCCAGCACTTTGGCTGTTCCAGCCCGAAAAATTGCTTGTGAGTCTGCCAGGATGATCTTGTTCATGATGCGCGCCTCATTTGTATCTCCAATTTGCTCAAGCTCATCCGTCCGCACTTCCAGCCACACCGGAAAGACCGGTTCGGGGCTGAGCCTTGGCTTCTTCCCTTTGGGAGAGTATCGGCTGATTCTCCCAAAACCCTTGAAGTGCCTCATTCTGCAACAGCACAAGCCACAGCCCGTTTCTTTGGTTACGGTTTTGGGAGGAAAACCTCCCCGCACGCTGGTAATTTTTCCTAGAAATGAGATTACAGCCTGCTGCCGCAAACCGTCACGACAAATCGCAGCCCCCATAGCCGGCGTTGTTGACTAAGGAGTTTCACCGCATACGGCATGGCTCCGATTCGGGCATCGAAGGATTCCACATCCCCAGGATCAGGATCGCCGCGGTTCTCCACAGCGAAAGTATCTGAAGTTGCTGGAGGTCGTGCCGATGGAGGTGAGTGGAGAGGTATCGATGGCGGATCGCACAGAACTTCTGGAAGCCGCGCTGAGCATCTTCCCAGAAGGGATCGGACTGCTCGACAAGTCAGGCCAGGTGGTGTTCTGGAATCCGGCGGCGGAGGCCATCACCGGCTACGCGGGCATGGACCTGCTGTCTCGTCCGGTCCCGGAGCCGCTGGAGCCGCTGCTGCTGGCCTGCACCAAGCCGGCGGATCAGAAAGGCGGCGAAAGGGTGCAAGCGTGTCATGGCGCCCTGGTTCGCTTCACGCACAAGCTGAACCATCCGGTTCCGGTCATCGCGCGGGTGGATGTGCTGCGCGACGAGATGGGCGGACGCATTGGTTTGTCGGTTGTCTTTCATCCCGCGGAGAGCCTGGATGCGCTGCCCCACGGCGAGTGCAGCGAAAGCTCGGCGGTGGAAGCTGATCAGACGGAATTCCAGGACCGTCTGGCCGCGATCTTCGAGGACTTTCAACAAGGTGGTGAGAGCTTTGGTGTGCTCTGGATTACCGTCGATCAGGCCCACGACCTGCGCAAGACGCACGGCGCCGGAGCCTGCGACGCAATGCTGGAAGAAATGGAGCATACGCTGGCCAGCGGACTGCGGCCGGCCGAGGAGATGGGACGCTGGGGGGATGATGAGTATCTGATTCTTTCGCATGAGCGTACGCCGGAGATGCTGACTGCCCATGCCGAAGCGCTGGCCGGTCTGGCGCAGACCGCCGACTTCCGCTGGTGGGGCGACCGCGTTCCGCTCACCGTGAGCATCGGCGCCGCGCAGGCGGACAGGAATGGAAGTTTGGTGGAACTGCTGGAACGGGCCAAGGCAGCCATGTTTTCCAGCTTTCATGCGGGTGGTAACCAGATTACCTCCGCGCCGGGAGGGCAAGAATGTTCGCCATCATAGGCATTGTCGTAGTTCTAGGAGCGGTGATCGGCGGCTTTTTGATGGAAAAAGGCCATATGGCGGTGCTGATCCAGCCGGCCGAGTTGATCATCCTGGGCGGCGCGGCTCTCGGCACGCTGCTGGTGGCCAATCCCATCCACATCATCAAGGCGATTGTGGCTGGCTTGCTGGGCATTCTGAAAGGCTCTCCCTTCACCAAGGCGCGCTACCTGAGCACGCTCAAGATGATGTACCAGTTTCTGAACAAGGTGCGCAAAGAAGGGCTGCTGAGCGTGGAAATGGACGTGGAAAAGCCCAAGGAAAGCTCCATCTTCAAAAACTTCCCGGAGTTTCTGGGCGACCATCACGCCATGGAGTTTGTCTGCGACACGCTGCGCATGGCCATCACCGGCGGCGTGGAACCCTTCGACATGGATCAGATGATGGAGCTGGACATGGAGGTCCATCATCACGAGGCAACCGTGCCCATTGCCGCGCTCAGCACAGTGGCTGACGCGCTGCCGGGCCTGGGCATTGTGGCCGCGGTGCTGGGCGTGGTGATCACCATGGGATCGCTGGGCGGCCCGCCGGAGGAGATCGGCGAACACGTGGCGGCCGCGCTGGTGGGCACGTTTCTGGGCATTCTGGCCTGCTATGGAGTGGTGGGTCCGCTCAGCTCGAATATGGCCAAAACGGCGGATGCCCACAACGAGTATCTTCACGTGTTGCGGGTGCTGATGCTCTCATTTCTGAAGGGCTCGGCGCCGATGATCGCCATCGAGATGGGGCGGCGGGCCATTCCAGCGCATCTGCGGCCCAGCTTCAATGACATGGAAAAGGCCTGCAAGAACCAGGGAGCGTCTGAGATCCCGGCGGCCTAGAACGTGCATGAAGTTGCAGGAGAAAGAGCGGCAATATGGCAGGCGACAAAAGACCGATCATCGTCATCAAGAAGAAGGGCGGGCACGGCGGACATCACGGCGGCGCGTGGAAGGTGGCCTATGCCGACTTTGTGACCGCCATGATGTCGCTGTTCATCGTGCTCTGGCTGATGGGTTCCAGCACCAAGGTCAAAAAGGCCGTGGCCGGCTACTTCAACGACCCCAAAGGAACCGGCGCCCAGCTCGGAACGACCATGACCGGCACCGGCCAGATCATCATGGCCAAGAAATCCGACGAAGAGCTGAAAGAAATCAAAGAAAAGGTAGAGCAGGAGATCAAGGCGCGCAAGGATCTGGAGAAGCTCTCCAAGCAGGTGGAGATGACCATCACGCCGGAGGGTCTGCGCATCGAGCTGATCGAGGGCAAGGACGGCACCTTCTACGAGATTGGCAGCGCCAAGCTGAGCCCCAGCGGACAGGAACTGCTGGCGCTGCTGGGCAAGGAGCTGAAGACCTTTCCCAATTCCCTGCTGATCGAGGGCCACACCGACGCCAAGCCCTACTCCGGCAACTCCGGTTACAGCAACTGGGATCTTTCGGCCGACCGCGCCAATGCGGCGCGCAGGCTCTTGCAGCAGGATGGCGTGCGCAACGATCAGGTGACCCAGGTGCGCGGCTACGCCGACCAGATGCTGCGCGTGAAAAACAACCCCATGGACCCCTCCAACCGGCGCGTCTCGATCCTGATTAAAAACGTGGAAGAGAATGTGCCGACGCTGGACGCAAACAGCGTGGTGAATGGCAAAACGCCGCTGAAAGACGATGCCCAACCGGCGGCTCCGGCGGCCAGCGCGGAAAAGCCGAAAGGCGAGGCCCCCGCGGCTCCCGAAGCCAAAGAGACCAAGCCGGAAGGCGCGCCCCCCGCCGCTCCCGCCTCCGCGCCGTCTGCCGCCAAGCCTCCAGCGCCCGCGCCCAAGCCAAGCCTGATGGACAGGATCAAGGCCATGCTGCCGGGGAAGAAGAAGTGAATTCAGGGGTCAGGGATCAGGGATCAAGAAATAGGAAATGGATGGGAAACCTCGAAGCTCAATATCCCATTCACAGGGAACAGGAAAAGGCCCTATACTTCCACCCATGCGCGCCCTTCCGCTTACGCTGCTCTTCGCCGCCTCCGCTCTTGCCTTCGGCCAATCCAACCCGCCCGCCGCGACCGCTGTCTGGCAGATGCAACGCTCCGGCACAACCGCCGGCCTGCGCGGGATTTTCTCCGTGGACGGCACGGTCGCCTGGGCCAGCGGAACCGGCGGCACGGTACTCAAGACCCTCGACGGCGGCGCGCACTGGACGCAATGCTCCACGCCTGACGCAGCCAAAGACGGCGCAACGCTGGACTTTCGCGGCGTGCAAGCCTGGGATGCGATGACGGCGATTGTGATGGCCTCCGGGCCAGGAGAAAAAAGCCGGTTGTATAAGACGACGGACGGGTGCAAGACGTGGGTTGTCCTTTTAGAAAATGGAGATAAGGATGGATTTTGGGACGCATTGAAACTCTGGACTCCTAAAGATGGCTTTCTAGCTGGCGACCCGGTGGATGGACATCCACTTCTATCGGAATTTACCAACTGGAATGGCGTCTTTCTTGATAATGATCTTTATAATCTCAAAGCAAATAGCGGTGAATCCTCATTTGCCGCTAGTAATTCCACCATCGCGCTTGCTCCTTTTCAGAGTCAGGATGGAAAATCCAGAGAAGTTTGGTTCGCTACTGGAGGTAAGAGTGGCTCTCGCGTGGTTCATTATCAACATTTCAATGGAGGAGATCCCGAAAGAATCTCGGAATCTATTTCTGAGGCTTCGATGTTTCCGCGATCTGAGAGTTCCGGGATTTTCTCGTTGGACTATCGCGCCCCGTACGGTCTACCTACCGAAGTCTTTCTGAAAGACGGAAGAACAACGTACATCGACCATTCAATGCTTATCGCCGTCGGCGGCGATTACACGAAACCCAACGAAAGCAAGGGTACAGCCGCATGGTCCGCCGATGGCGGCGAGCATTGGACCGCCAGCGCCACCCCGCCGCACGGCTTCCGCTCGGCCGTGCAATGGTCGGAAGCGCTGAAGGCTTGGATCACCGTAGGCACGAACGGCTCGGACCTCAGCCGCGACGACGGCAAGACCTGGCAGCCTCTCGACGACGGCAACTGGAATGCTCTTTCGCTGCCCTTCGTCGTCGGTCCCAGCGGCCGCATCGCGCGCATCCATCCTGCGGCGCTGCCAACCGCGAAATAACCCTAAAAACGGCAGATACAGGGCCGTAGATATGGCCAACTGATTCAAATCAAAATGGGTGGCAAAGATGGAGAATTTCAACCTTTGGGCGAGGTGCGGAGCGGTTCAAAACCGGAGTTTGAGAGGGAGCTGAAGAAGCAGTTTTCTCAAACGCGGAAGTTTGCAGGGGCTAAAGCCCGGCTTTCTAATCAGCCCATTGCGGCCCGACTGAAGTCGTGCCCTTATTACAAAACCTTATTCGTATCGCTTCCGTTGACTTCAGAATGGTTCTCGTGGCATACAAGGTTCAAATGCGATTGCCCTGGGGTTTCATCTTCCTCCACTGCTCAACCACCCCGGAATGCACTAAACTCTACCCATGGGCTTTCAGGATTTTCTCGGCAATTCGGCAACGGTGACGCATCTGCGCGAGAGCATTCGCGCCGAGCGCTTTCCGCAGTCGCTGATCCTGGCCGGACCGCGGGGGGCAGGCAAGTACACGCTGGCGCTGATGCTGGCCCAGGCCGTCAACTGCCTCCAGCCCACGGAAACAGACGGTTTGCCTGACTTCTGCGGCGTGTGCGCCAACTGCACCCGCATTGCGCAGTCGGCAAATCTGGAGGCGCTGGTCTCCGAGGCCGTCGAGGCCCGCGAGCAGTTGCGCGACACCGACAAGCGCGAGACCCGCATCCTGATTCAGACGCATCCCGACCTGCTCGTCATTCCGCCCGATCCGCCGCAACTGCTGATCAAGCTGGGCCAGGTGCGCCAGGCGATTCATGTCGCTTACTATCGCCCGCCGGTCGAATCCGTCCGTACCTTCACCATCTTCACCTCGTCGGCCTTCATGAAAGAGGCGGCCAACAGCCTGCTCAAAGTGCTGGAGGAGCCGCCCGCGCACACTTCGCTGGTTCTGCTCACCGAGAACCCGCAGGAGTTGCTGCCGACAATCCGCTCCCGCGCCGTGGTCCATCGGCTGGGCGCGATTCCCATCGCCGATCTGGAAGCTCTGCTGCTCAAGCGGCGGCCGCTGCTCAAGCAATCTGACCGCGCCCTGACCGCCCGCCTGGCCGAGGGCGCCGTGGGCCGCGCGCTCACCCTCGACCTTGACGGCTATCTGGCCAGCCGTCAGGACGCGCTCGTGCTGCTGCGCACCGCGCTGCGCGAGCCGGATTACTCCACGCTCTTCCGCGCCACGGAAAGCTACCGCGCCGGCGCCGACGGCCAGGAGAAGACCCTCAACCTGCTGCGCGCGCTGGGCAGCCTGATCGAAGACCTGATGCTTCTGCTCGCCGGTACGCCGCGACTGATCCGCAACCTGGACATCGAGGCCGAACTGGCCCGCCTTGCCCAGGGAATGAGTCTCGACTGGATCGACTCCGCCGCCCGCGCCCTGGTCCAGGTTGAATCCGGGATGCGGCGCAACCTGCTTCGCTCCCTCTCGCTGGACGCAATGGCTGTTAGTCTGGATAAAAGCTAGTGCTCTGAGTCTTTAGTTTGTGCCTCGATTGAACTGTCATCTGAATTGAACTGTCATCCTGAGCGGAGTTTGCCGCGTTCTTTGCGGCAAACGGAGTCGAAGGACCTGCGGTTCCAACGCTCGATTTTCTAATGACCATCGGATTCACCACACCAGCCTTTCCTAGGGAGTTTTTATATGAACAACGAACCTACTCCAGCCCGCGCTGAAAAGCAATCCGCCACCCTGGCCAAGGCGCGCACCCGCCGCCGGCCGCTTTCCCCACCGATTCGCCTGACGGCCCACGAGCCGGAGGTGGACAGCACGCTGCGGCAGGCCGAGCTTTTCTATTTGCAAAAGCAGATTCAGGGGCAGACGCCCATGGTCATTGTCCTGGAGGACGGCGAGCAGATCGAAGGCTGCATCGAGTGGTATGACCGCAACGCCCTCAAGCTCCGCGGCCGCCAAAAGACTCTGGTCTACAAATCGGCTATCAAGTATATGTACAAGCTCGGCGACGGGGGGCAGTGAGACAGAAGCGGCTGATTTAATTTGGTTTATGAGGTTTTTATCGGCTTTTGGTGCGGAAGAGGGGACTTGAACCCCTAAGCCTTGCGGCGCTAGCTCCTAAGGCTAGTGTGTTTGCCATTTCACCACTTCCGCTTCCCTAGTCAATTTACCACGGCGGAGGGAATTTCGGGCAGTCCTAGCGCCGTCCCGCGGGGTACACGCGCCGTCCTGCCCAAAACGGGGTAAGCTAGAGGACATGAGTCCTTCCGTACAGCAGCCGCAAATGAATCTTCTTCAAACCGCCGACTTCCGCGAATCCTACGCCAACAGCGTCCAGGTCCGCGTCAGCGTTTGGGACTTCCAACTGGTCTTCGGCCTGGCTTCCAGCGATTCCCCCGACCAGATCACCATCCGCAATCAGAACGCCATCTACCTCAGCCCGCAGCAGGCCAAGGCCCTGTGGAATATGCTGGGGCAAAACCTGGCCCAGTACGAACGCGCCTTCGGCGAACTCAACCTGGAGCCGCAAAGCCACGCCTTTCCGTCCGGGCCGATCAACTAGGGACTAGGGACCGAGGGACTTGGGGACTAAGGGACCGAGGGACCGAGGGACTAAGGGACTAGGGGACTAGTACCATGACCGCGTGATTTGGTAAATCCATGAATGTAGCGCCGGCTTCCTGGCCGGCTGTAGCGCGGACGTCCTCGTCCGCGCATATTCATGACTGATTACCAATTCATGCAGCCATGACACGAGGGAACAGGGAACAACTAACTGGGAACTGAGAACTGGGAACTGGGAACTGGAGGAATGCAAGCCTTGCGCTGGAGAAGAATCATCTCGCCGCTCTCCGCCTGGATCGTCTTCCCAGCACTCTTCGCGGCGCTCCTTCTGAGCCACGTGACCCTGCTCCGCCTGCCCTACTACTGGGACGAGGCCGGCTATTACATCCCCGCCGCCTGGGACTTCTTCCGCTTGGGCTCGCTGATCCCCCTCAGCACGCTCACCAACGCCCATCCGCCGTTGCCCAGCGTCTATCTGGCGCTCTGCTGGAAGCTCTTCGGCTACTGCCCTCTGGTCACGCGCGTCAGCGTTCTGGCCGCCGCCGCGCTGGGGCTCACCGCCGTCTGGAGGCTCGCCATACGCCTGCTTGGCGTCGCCTCGGTCGCCTTCTGGACCGTCACCCTCACCGCGGTCTATCCTGTCTGGTTCGCGCAGAGTTCGCTGGCCCACGCCGACATCTTTGCCGCCGCTTGCACGCTCTGGGGCCTGGTCTACGCGCTGCCCGCCCGCAATCGCCGGCTGCCCCGCAAACCATGGGCCGCCGCGCTCTGCTTTGCCGCCGCCGCGCTCTCGAAGGAGACGGCCATCGCCATCCCCCTCACCTTGGCCGCATGGGATCTTTGGGAAAGCCGCCGCGCCCCCGGCATGAAACGCATCCACCTCTGGCGCGAATCCGCGTGGCTGGCCGCCTGCGCGCTGCCTCTGGCTGCCTGGTACGCCTACCATCGCGCCAAGACCGGCTTTCTCTTCGGCAATCCCGTGTTCCTGCGTTACAACGCCCAGGCCAACCTTGACCCGCTGCGCATCCTGGCCGCCTTCTGCCATCGCCTCCTGCATCTGACCGCGCACATGAACCTCTTTGTGCCGGTGCTGATCGCGCTGGCCGCGCTGCTGCTGGAGCCGCGGTCCGAGCAGGGAACAGGGAACAGGGAACAGGGAACAGGGAACGGCGATGAAGTTGGGTGCCCCAGGTCCGGATCTTCGGACCTGGGAGTCCACGAACCCCGCCCCGCCCTCGAAGCCGCCGCCCTGCGCCGCATCTTCCTGCTGCTCGCGGTGAACGCCGCCTTCTTCAGCGTTTTGGGTGGAGCGCTGCTCACCCGCTACCTGTTGCCCATGTATCCCCTGGTGCTGCTGGTGGCCGTCACCACGCTCTATCACCGCGCCCCCGGGTGGCAGGCGCTGGCTGCCTTCTCCGCCGCCGCCTTTGTGCTGGGAATCTTCATCAATCCTCCCTACGGCTTCGCCCCGGAAGACAATCTGACCTACGCCCGCGTGATTCGCCTCCATCAGGCCGGCATTCGACAGCTTGAGCAACGCTATCCCGGCTCGACCGTCCTCTCCGCATGGCCCGTCAGCGACGCGCTGACCCGCCCCGAACTCGGCTACCTGAAGCAACCCTTCGCCGTCACTCCAATTGAAGACTTTTCAGCCGCCCAAATCGCCCGCGCCGCCCAGGAGCCGGAGAAGTACTCGACGGCTCTCGTCTTCAGCACCAAAGCCGACCCAGCCTCGGCTATCTTCACGCTGGGTCCGGCCAGCCGCGCGATGGACGAGCGCTACTTCGGTCTCCACCACGACCTGCAGCCCGAAGAGATTGCTCGCCAGCTCGGAGGCGCCCTGGTCTGGAAACAGCAAGACCAAGGCCAGTGGATCGCCCTGATCCGCTTCAATCGCCAGTTCGACGCGCAACTGTTACTCCGGCCCTGAATCTTGCACCGTCAGTAAATATCTCGCGGCGGGTGGCCCTGGTCTCATCCAACCTCTTATCCGGTTGAGGGCGCCCCGGTCTCTCGCGAGGGACCGGAACACCCTGAGTTGGTCTGGAAATCTCACCTGGACTGGGCCACGCTCCTCGTAAAACATCCCACATTGGCCAAAGCCCTTCTACTATTTTTCGGCTTGCGGCAGGAGTAAAGTCCTGCCTTGACGCTTCTGAACTTTCATCGAGGTTTTCCGCAGCCTGCATCAGCCTGTGAAATTCGGATTGAATTTCTTCTTGGCGGCGGGCTTTGTTTTGGCGGCTTTCGCGGGAGCCGGCTCGCTGCTGAGAAAGACGGCGCTGCGCAACTTGGGCGCGTGCTGTGCGGCCTTGGCTTTGGCAATCGCCAGGCCGGCAACTTCATTGACGATCCAGTCGAAGTTGGCCTTGCCGATGGAGTGCAGGTCGGCATCGGGGACGGGGTTCATGAAGTCGATGGCGTAGGGGATGCCGCGCTCGACGGCGAACTCGACCGAGTTGAAGTCGTAGCCCAAGGCGTGGCAGAGCTTGAGGGCGTCCAGGCGCATCCGCTTGAGGAGGGTGCGCAGGGCGGGCGCAGTGCTTTCGACGTAGCGCTCGGCGTGGGGGCGGCGCGGGTCGTAGGCCATGATGCGCACCTTGCGCTGGCCGACGACGTAGCAGCGGAAGTATTCGGAGTAATCGACGGCCTTCTGGTAGACCATGCAGAGGTCGCGCGTCTGGTCGTAGGCGCGGAAGAACTCCTCGCGGCTGTGGACGCGGTGGACGTCGCGCCAGCCGCCGCCGTCGATAGGCTTGAGGAAGCCCTCCTCGCCGACTGCGGCAAAGACGGCCTCCCAGTCGAGCGGGTATTCGAGGTTGCGCAGGGTACGGTCCGTGGCGCCGGCGGGAAGTTGCTTGTGGGGCAGCAGGACGGTGGGCGGAACGGCGACGCCGAGCTTGCCTGCCAGCGCGTAGTTGAAGAACTTGTCGTCGGCCGAGGCCCAGAAGGGATTGTTGAGAACCACAGTTCCGTGCAGCGCGGCGTGCTTGAGGAAGGCGCGGTAGAAGGGAACGGCGTGGGAGATGCGGTCGATCAGGACTGCGTAATGCGGCGCGGAGGCGGCCTCGACCGCGCCGGTGAGGACAAACTCGGCCTGGATGCCGTCGAGGTTGCGGGCGTTGATCAGCTCGACCAGCGCGCCGGGGAAGCTGTTCTCCCCGCCGAAGAGAATGCCAATGCGTTTCATGGACGCCCTCCTGGATGGTTGCATACAGTGTACGGCAGCGGACAGTGGACGGAAGAACGCTGGTTTGGGTTTGTGGCCTCCCCGGTCTCAAAATCGAAACCGGGGCACCCAGCTTTTTGGGTCAACCCGGCGTAAAACAAACGCAGATCCTTCGACTCCCTTGGCTGCGCTTGGGGCGCTCAGGATGACAGCCATGCAGGAAACAAGATATTCGTCAGCGGCGCAGGGCGCGGAGGTTGTAGTCGGCAACGGCGCGGGCCACCTCGGCGGCCGGCATACGCTGTTCCGGGCTTTCTTCCTGCCAACTATAGAGAGCTTCATAGATCGCGCCGACCAGGCATTGGGCAGCTACGGCGGCATGTTGTACGTCGAAGATCTCCGGCGCTTCCTCGATCTGACGGCGAACCTCCTCGGCCTGCCCCCGCAAGATCGCGCGACCCACCTGCTCCAGGCGCGGACTCAAGCCGCAGGAGTCCACGATCAGAATGCGCGCCTCCAGAGGATGTTGCGCCAGGTAGAGAATGACAGTTTCGACGGCAGCGGCAATGCCCAGCAGGGGATCGGTTTGCGAGTCCCTGGCTTGATGGACAACCTCGGCCACTTTCTTCCCCAGCTCTTCCATCACGGCCGCAAAGACATCTTCCTTATTGTGGAAGTGCGCATAAAAGCTGCCTACTGAGCTATTTGCCTCAGAGACAATCATGGGCACGGTGGTGGAGTGATAGCCATGGCTACCAAAAAGATGAAGAGCAGCGTCGAGAATCGCCCGGCGGCGGGCGTCTTTGCGGGCTTGGGTCGAGGCGGTTTTGCGGTAGACCATCTTTTTACTTTACGACCTCTTGACAAGAATAGAATGACGCGTCATTCTATTCTTGTCAAGGAAAATCGAATGATGCCAGATTTCAGTTCTCAGTTCTCAGTTTTCAGTTCTCAGTTCTCAGTTTTCAGTGCGGAGCGCAGCCTGCATCCTCAACGTCGATTTTTTCTTTTAGCTTTGATCTGTTTTCTGCCGATGATTGGCTGCGGGCCGAAGCCGCAACTGGCGGCGGATCAGCCGGTAGCGGTGCGGGTGCGCGCGCCGCAGCGGGTGCAGGAGCCGGTCTCGGTGGCTTCCAGCGGAGACGTGGAAGCCAATGTGACGGCGCAGTCTGCCTTTCAGATTGCCGGGCGCGTGGCGCGGGTTCTGGTGGACGAAGGGCAGGCTGTGAAGAAGGGCCAGGTGCTGGCCGAACTGGATGCGGCGGATTATCGTAACGGGTACGAGGCGGCGGCGGCGCAGGCCGAGGCGGCGCAAGCGGTGGCAAGGAAGGCGCAAGATGGGCTGCGGCCGCAGGAGCTGGAAGAGGCGCGGATCGACTTTGAGCGCTGGCAGGACGAATACAAGCGGATGAAGTTTTTGTACGACCACAAGAGCCTTGCGGCCAATGATTTTCAAAAGGTCGAGGCTGGCTACAAGGCTGCGGAGCAGCGCTATGAGATGGCGCGCGCGGGAACGCGGCCGGAGGAGAAGGATTCCTCCGTGGCCGAGTCGCGGGCGGCCAAGGCGCAGATGCGCGAGGCGGAGAAGCGCCTGGCCGACTGCCAACTGCTCGCCCCGATTGCCGGCTTTGTGGGGGTGCGGCGGATCGATGCGGGCGACACGATTGCCGCGGGAATGCCGGTGATTGGCGTGCTGGATTTAGACCCGGTGAAGGTGCGGGTGGCGATTCCAGAGACGGAGATTGGCAAGGTGCGGGAGGGCGCGCGGGCCACGGTGACGATTCCTTCGCTGGGCAAGAGTTTCGAGGGCAAGGTGGAGGCGGTAGGCGTGGCGGCTGATCCGGTGTCGCGCACCTACACGGTGAAGATTTCGGTGGCAAACCCGGAGCACGTGCTGCGCGCGGGGATGGTGAGCGAAGTGCGCATCTTGGGCGCGGAGATAGTGAATGCGCTGACCGTGCCGGCGGATGCGGTGGTGCGCGATGCGCGCGGCGTGACGCACGTATACGTCTACGAACCGGCGCGGCAGCGGGTGTATGCGCGGCGGATCGAGACAGGCGCGCCGGTGGGCAATGAGATCGAGATTCGCAGCGGGCTGACGGGCGGCGAGCAGGTGGTGGTGGCCGGCCAGCAGAATGTGCGTGAAGGCGGGCCGGCCAAGGTAGTGGGAGGGGGCGAATGAACCCGGTCCGCGCCTCGTTGCGCTATCCGCAGGTAACGCTGGTGGTGGCCGCGCTGCTCTTCGTGGCCGGCCTCTACGCGCTCTTCACCATGCCACGCCGCGAAGATCCCAAGATCACCATCCGGGTCGCCGTGGTCGAGGCCATTTATCCCGGCGCGACGGCCGCCGAGGTCGAGGCGCAGGTGACGCGCAAGATCGAGGAGCGGCTTTTTCGCTTCGCCGAGGTGCGCCGCGACAAGACTTTTTCGACGACGCGCAACGGCGTGGTGGTGGTGAACGTCGAGTTGAACCAGGAGGTCAAGGACGCCGACGCATTCTGGTCGAAGCTGCGCCTGGATATGGCGCAATTGAAGGCCACGGATCTGCCCTCCGGCGTGCTGGGGCCGGTGGTGGATTCGGACTTCGGCGACACGGTGGCGGTGCTGATCGCCGTGCATGGCGGGCATTATGGCCCGCGCGAGTTGAAGGACTATGCGCAGCGCGTGGAGGATGCGCTGCGCGCCATTCCAGCGGTGGCCAAGATCAAACGCATCGGCGATCAGAAGGAAGAGATCGAGATCACAGCGTCGAGTGAAAAGCTGGCGCAATACGCGGTGAATCCGCAGAAGATGATGCAGGCCCTCCAGGGGCGCAATCAGATCGAGTATGCGGGCCGCGTGCCGGCAGGCGCGAGCAAGGTGCCGGTTCAGGCCAACGGCGCGCTCGCCAGCGAAGATCAGATTCGCCACGTGATGATTGATCTCTCGCCCACCGGCCAGCCTGTTTATGTGGGTGACGTGGCCGATGTGGCCCGCGTCTACAAAGACCCCAGCGAATACGCGCGCATCCACGGCGAGCCAACCATTCTGCTTTCGGTGGAGATGCGCGAGGGCAACAACATTGTCGAGTTCGGCAAGACGCTGCGCGCCACGCTGAAAAGCGTCCAGAGCGAGCTGCCGCCGGAGGTGAAGCTGGACCTGGTGGCGGACCAGCCGCGCGTGGTCAGCGAACGCATCATGGATTTCTTTCGCGAGTTTGGCATCGCCATTGTCGCGGTGATTCTGGTGACCATGCTGCTGCTGCCGATGCGCGTGGCGCTGGTCTCGGCGGTGGCGATTCCGCTGACCGTGGCCATCTCTTTCTCGCTGCTGAACACGCTGGGCATCGAGCTGCATCAGGTTTCCATCGCCGCGCTGATCGTGGTGCTGGGCATGGTGGTGGACGATGCGATTGTGATTGCCGACAACTACGTGGAACTGCTGGACCGCAAGGTTCCCATCGACAAGGCCGCGTGGCTTTGCGCCACGGAGATGACGGTTCCGGTGCTGACCGCGACACTGACCATCATCGCTTCGTTTCTTCCCATGCTGCTGCTCACCGGCGGCGTGGGCGAGTTCATTCGCGCGCTGCCGATTGCCGTGACCGTGGCGCTGGGCAGTTCATTTGTAGTGGCCATGCTGCTGACGCCGCTCACCGCGCGCTTCTTCATTCGCCAAGGGCTTAAAGATCACAGCGAAGAAAGAGACGCCGCGCGCGAGCGCAAACGTACGCCGCTCGACCACATGCAGCACTATTACAACCTGGCCATCACCTGGGCGATGCGCAACAAGAAGATGACGCTGATTGGCGGCGGAGTAACGTTTGCCGTCGGGCTGGGAATCTTGCAGTTGGTGCCGGAGCAGTTTTTTCCGCTGGCCGAGCGCAATCAATTCGTGATGGATGTGTGGCTGCCGGAGGGCGCGAAGATAGAGGCCACCGACGCGGCGGTGCGGCGCATGGAAGCCGAGCTGAACAAAGAGCCGCAGGTCGCCGAGTACACCAGCTTTCTGGGAACCAGCGCTCCGCGCTTCTATTACAACGTGAATCCGCAGCCGCCAGCCACGAATTTTGCGCAGATACTGGTGAACACCAAGAGCGTATCGAAGACGCCGGAGCTGGTGGCGTCGCTGCGCCAGCGGCTGGCCGACGCGGCGCCCGAGGCCAAGGTTTTTGTGAAGGAGCTGCAACAGGGCGACGTGATGGAGGCTCCCGTGGAAGTGCGCATCGCAGGCCCGGATGCAGCGGAGTTGCGCACCCTGGGCGAAGCGGTGGAGGACATTCTGGCGCACACGCGCGGCGCCACGTACATTCATTCCGACTGGCACGAAGACGCGCCGCAGATGGATCTGAATGTGCATGAGGAGACGGCTGGCCGATTGGGACTGACGCATGGGGCAATCGCGCAGCAACTGGCCGGCAGCTTTGAGGGCGCGCCGATGACAACCTACTGGGAGGGCGACCGCGAGATCGATGTGGTGCTGCGCCTGGACGCGCAAGACCGGCAGAGCTTTCAGAATCTCAGCGACACGTATGTGATCTCGCCCGTAACCGGCGCAAAGGTGCCGCTGGAAGCCGTCGCCTCGCTCACGCCGCAGTGGGAGCCGGGGCGGATTGTGCGCCGCAACGGCGTGCGCACGCTCACAGTGCGCGCCTATCCCAGCGGCCGGCGGCTGGCCAGCGAGATTCTCAGCGACACGCGCAAGCAGGTGGACAAGATGAATTTGCCGGACGGCTATCGCATCGAGTACGGCGGCGAATTTGAAAATCAGAATGAGACCTTCGGCGAGATGCAGCACACGCTGATGATCAGCCTGGTTTTGATCTTCCTGATTCTGCTCTTTCAATTCCGCACTCTGGTGGACCCGCTGATTGTGATGATGGCCTTTCCCCTCGCGCTGCCCGGCGCGGCCTTGGGATTGCTGGTCACGCACAACACCTTCGGCTTTACGGCCTTCATCGGGATCATCAGCCTGGGAGGCCTGGTGGTGCGCAACTCGATCATCCTCATCGACTACATTCATGAACGCATGAAGAGCGGCGTGGAGCTGGAACAGGCCACGCTGGAGGCCGGCGAGCGCAGGCTGCGGCCTATCTTTTTAACCAGCATGGCGGCGGCGATCGGCGTGGTGCCGATGATTCTCTCCGGCTCCAGCCTGTGGTCGCCGCTGGCCAGCGTAATTGCCTTCGGGCTGATCGGCTCGATGTTCTTTACGCTGCTGGTGATTCCGGTTTTGTTTGTGGCGGCGCATAAGAGAGCCAACGAGCGGCGCAAGAGGAGAGAGGCAGCGAGGGTGGGGCACCCAGACATCTCTCCCAGGTCTCAAAATCGAGACCTGGGGCACCCGGTTGTCGTTGGGTTGCTCGTGTTGCTTGCGTGTGCTGCCGTGGCGCGAGCGGAGACGCGGCGCATCACGCTGGATGAAGCTGTTTCGCTGGCCGCCAAACAGAACTCGACGGTGAAGATGGCGCGGCTGAAGACGAAGGAGATGAATGCGCGCGTGACGGAAGCGCGGTCTGATTATTTTCCCGTGCTCAGCAACGACACCAGTGGCGTGCATCTGGGCAAGACAGACAATTTGGTGATCCCGATGGGCGCGCTGGGCACGTATCCGAGTGATGGGCCGATTCCTGGAAAAAATGTTTCGATCAAGCTCGGCAATCAGGATTTTCTTTTGAGTCAAACCACGGCGGCAGTGCCCATCACGCAGTTCTTCAAGATTCATGCGGGCGTCAATGCGGCGAAGGCGGACGCGGGAATCGCGCGCGACAATGCGCGGCAGGCGGAGAATGAAGTTGCACTGCAGATGAAGGAGCTTTATTACAAGCTGCTCACCGCCGAGCGGCGCAAGCAGGCAGCGGAGTTGAAGATCGCGGCTGGAGACGAACGCCTGACCGAGGCGCAGAACGCCGTCGAGGCCGGCGCGGCGCTGGAGTTGAAGGCGCTCGAAGGGCGCGCGCAGATCGCCGAGGCGCGCCACCAGTTGGGTTCGCTGGAGGATGCGATCTCCGACATGAAGGTGGAGTTCAATGATCTGGCCGGATTGCCGCTGGAGACGGAGGTTGAGCTGGTTGCGCCACAGATGGAGAGCGCGGACGTGACCACGGGCGAGTTGGAGGCCCATGCGCTCGAGCACAATCCGGAGGTGGCCGCGGCGCGCGAGACCCTGGCCAAGGCGCGAGCCGGGCTGACGGCGGCGCGGGCTGAGTTCATTCCGGAGATCGGCGCCTTTGCGCAGTACATCTACCAGAACGGCGTTCCGCTGCTGAGCGAAAACAACGGGGCCGTGGGGCTGAAGATGAACTGGACGCTGAGCGAGTTCGGCAAGCGCAGCGGACAGGTGAGTGAGCGCAAGGCCGGTGTGGCCGAGGCGGAAGAGAATCTGCGCCACGCAGAGAACCGGGTGCGCGTGGAAATTGAAAAAAGTATGCGCAAAGTGCGGCGGGCAGAGACGGGACTGGAGGCTGCGCGGGAGAGCGTGGCGGCGCGCGCGGAGATGCGGCGCATCACGGCCAACCAGGTGGAAGCGAAGACGGTGAATGCCTCCGCGCTGAAGGAGGCCGAGGCGCAACTGGCCGAGGCGGAGGCCGAACTTTTCCAGGCGGAAGCCGAGCGGAGCACGGCGCACGCGGAACTGGATAGAACACTCGGAGTGGAGTAGCGTAGACTGTTAGGGTGTGCGGAGGGGTAAGGTGGATTACCGCGTATTGACAGTCAACCGGGAGTTCGGCAGCGGGGGGGGGCGCATCGCCCAAACCATCGCTGAGTGGCTTGGATGGAAGCTTTTGGACCGCGACATCATTGATGCAATCGCCTACGCGGCGCACGTGGACTCGAAGGTGGTGCGCCATTATGACGAGCATGTGGATTCCTGGCTGAAGCGCATCAACCAGCAGGCGATGCGCTCGGCGGCGCTGGCCGCCGGCCTGGAACTGGGCGAAAATTCAGTTTTTGACGCCGAAGAGATGGTGAAGATTTCACGAAAGATCATCGAAGAGGCCTATTCTGAAGGAAATTGCGTGATTGTGGGCCGCGGCTCGCAATGCGTTTTGCAGCACAAGCCCGACGTTTATCACGTCTTTGTCTATGCTCCGTACCTGGACCGCCTGGCGCGGCTGCGCGGACGGCTGGAAAAGGGCGTCCACGCCGAGCAGCGCATCCGTATTGTGGATGAGGAGCGCGCCAAGTACCTGCAGCAGTACTACGGCAAGTGCTGGAACAATCCGCATCTCTACGACCTGATGATCTCTTCGCGCGCCGATGAGGAATGGAGCGCGCGGACGATTCTCTACGCGATGAGCGGCCACACAGAAGTTGTTTCGTAGCGCGGCTGGCCGGTGCCGTAACCGCTTGATTTGGTAATTGCATCAGCGTAGCGCTGGCCTCCCGGCCGGCTGTTGCGCGGATGTCCTCGTCCGCGCATATCCATGGCAATTACCATTTCATGCAATCCTGACACGAGTGATCGCCGATCTCAAGTTTCCTAATTTACCCATTCAATCAGAAGAACTCGGTTGCCTGTTTCAAGAAGGCATTGATCCCGATGGAAAAATGCCTCTTGACAGAGCGGTTCCGCGGCGTTATAAATGACCCATGGTCAAACTTGTCCATCATTCGGATGTGAGTCGCGGTCATGGAAAACGCGCGAACGCGCTTGCCTCTTCGCTGGCAGGCGTTCATCCGCCCGGCGCGGGCCGCCGCCAGCGCCGGGCGGATGAAACGCGCGTGCGCCTCTTCCGCTGTGCTTTGCAGTTGATTGCCGAGCGCGGTTTTTCTTCCGTGACGGTTGAGCAGATCACCGAAGCGGCAGACGTGGGCAAGGGAACCTTTTTCAACTACTTTGAGAGCAAGGAACACGTACTCGGAGTCATGGCGGAGATTCAACTCAGCAAGGTGGAAGAGGCGTTTTCAGAGGCGGAACTGGGCCAGCGCGCCATTCAGTCCGTGCTTCATCGGCTGGCGCTGTGCCTGGCCGAGGAACCCGGACGCAGCCCCAGTCTGGCGCGCGCGTTCATCTCCTCGTTTCTGGCCAGCGAGGGCGTTCGCGCCATCATTGCGCGCAAAATGCTGGAAGGGCGCAAGATGATTGCAAAGGTGGTGGCAGCGGGACAAAAGCGCGGGGAGATCAATAAGCGCCTGAAACAGGAGATGGTTGCGATGCAACTGATGCAAGCCTGCATGGGCACCGTGCTGCTTTGGTCGCTGGAGGGCGCGCCTCCGCTCAAAATGCGCATCGAGGACAGCTTTCAACACTTCTGGAGAGCGGTCGGCGTTTCCGGTAAGGGGATGAGACCATGAGATCAGAAATTCGCACTGGATTATTTATCGGGATGATCTACGCGGCTGCCAGCATCTCTGGTTTGGCGCAGTCTCCAGCGCCATACCGGCTCACGCTGCAAGACGCAATTCAAAAAGCGCTTCAAACCAACTTGAATGTTCTGGAAGCAGGCACGCGCGTGGATGAAGCGGAAGGAACGCGCCAGCGGCGGCTGGCGGCGGCGCTGCTTCCGCACGTGAATGCGCAAAGCTACGCCAACGTGCAGAACCGCGATCTGCGCGCTTTTGGCATTTCCCTGCCGGGAATGCCTGAAGTGGTGGGGCCGTTTTCCAACTACGATCTTCGCGTCTATGCGCAACAAAATATCATCGATCTTCAGAGCCGCCGTGGATTGAAGGCTAGCGAACTCGCGCTGGATGCGAACAAAATGGATGAGCGTGATGCGCGCGATCTGATTGTGCGCGCAATTGCCCAGCTCTATCTGAATGCGCAGTCCTCGGCAGCGCGCGCGGAGGCCGCGCAATCGCGCGTGAATGATGCAAGCGCGCTTTACAAGCTGGCCCAGGACAAGCATGATGCCGGCAGCGCAACCGGCGTGGATGTGCTGCGCGCGCAGGTGCAGTTGGCCAATGATAAACAGGCGTTATTGATAGCGCAGAATCAGTACAAGCAATCCTTGTTGGAACTTGAGCGTACCATGGGCATGACTCCGGGCGCAGCGCTGGAGTTGGCGGAGCCATTAAACTATCTGCCCTTGAAAGAACCGGAGATTGAGACGCTTGCGCCCGCGGCGCTGCTGACGCGCGCGGATTATCTTTCGCTAGCGCATCAGCGCGAGGAATTGGTTGCGCTGCAAAGCGCGAATCGCGCGCGCGCGCTGCCCAAGTTGAGCATCAACGGAAACTTCGGCGAGATTGGACGCAGCATCGGCGGCATGAAGAGCACGGGATTGCTGCAAGGCCAGATTGATTTCACAATCTTCGACCGGGACCGCAACGGCGAGGCGCAGGAGTTGGCCAGCCGCTTGAAGCGCGTTGACGATCAGATTGCCGATCTGCGCCGCGGCATTGAAGAAGATTTGCGCGCGGCGCTGTTGAATCTGGACTCGGCCAGCGAGCAGGTGAGCGTGGCGCGCGAGGGAGAGGATCTGGCGCGGCGTGAGCTGCAAATGGCGCAGGATCGCTTTCGCGAGGGCACGGCCAACAATGTGGAAGTGATCACCGCGCAGGACGAGCTGGCGCGCGCCAAGGAGAATTTCATTCTTGCCGTCAGCAGCCATGTGGATGCGAAGTTCGCGCTGGCGCGGGCGATGGGCGATACGGAGAGAAACATTGTCGAGTTCAACGGAAATCATTGACGGTCTGAACAGAAATAAAGAGGTTTGAAGCGATGAAGCGAATCATTCCCATCGTGATTTTTCTGGCCGTGGCGGTGGCCGTGGGCGTGCATTATTATCCGCGCCTGACGCAGAAGCCAGCGCCTGCCAATCAACTGACGCTCTCCGGTAATATCGAAGCGCATGAGAGCCTGGTGGGCTTCAAGGTTCCAGGGCGCGTTGTTGAATTGCCTGTGGAAGAGGGTCAGCAAGTGGAGCAGGGCGCGCTGCTGGCGCGGCTTGACGACGCGGATTTGCGGCAGCGCATTCGCATGGATGAAGCCGCGGTGGGCGTGCGCGCATCGAGTCTTGCGCTCACGCTGGCCGGCACGCGCGAGCAGGAGACGAAGGCCGCGCAGCAGACGATGATCGACGCCGAGGCTGATTTGGAGCAGAGAAAGCTCGATAATGATCGCGCGCAAAAGCTCTTCGCCAAAGATGAGGTCACCGCGCAAGAGCGCGATCAGGCGGCGACTGCATTGAAGCGCGCCGAGGCGATTTACAAGGCCGCGCAGCAGCGCTACAACGAGGCCGTGGAAGGCAGCCGCAAGGAAGAGATTGACATTGCGCGCGCCAATTTGAATCAGGCCAATGCGAGCCTCGGCCTCTCGCAAGTGAACTTGAGTTACACGATTTTGCGCGCTCCTTGCGCGGGCGTGGTGACGGTTCGGCAGGCGGAGTTGGGCGAGGTGGTTGCGCCTGGTTCGCCGGTGGTCACGCTCTCCGACCTCGATCACATCTGGCTGCGCGCGTATATCGCGGAGACGGATTTGGGCCGCATTCATTGGGGTCAGGACGCGGTCATCACGACGGATACCTATCCCGGCAAGCAGTACCATGGACGCATTTCGTTCATTGCATCGACCGCGGAGTTCACGCCGAAAAGTGTGCAGACCTTCAAGGAGCGCGTGACGCTGGTCTATCGCATCAAGATCGACATCGACAATGCGAATCATGAGTTGAAGCCGGGGATGCCGGCCGACGCGCGCATCAATTTGGCGACGAGCAAATGATGGCTGATGCAATCCAATCCGCGATTGCCTGCGAGGGATTGACGAAGAGCTTTCCCGGCGTGCGCGCGGTGGATGCGCTGAGCTTTGAGGTGCGCGCCGGAGAGATCTTCGGATTGGTTGGCCCGGACGGCGCGGGGAAGACCACTGCGCTGCGCATGTTGGCGGGAATCCTGGCGCCGGACGCGGGCAGGGCAACGATTGCGGGCTTTGATGTGGCGCGCGATCCGGAGGGCGCCAAGCACGCGCTCAGCTATATGCCGCAGCGCTTCGGCCTCTATGAAGACCTGACAGTTGATGAGAACATCCGCTTCTATGCGGACTTGTTTGGAGTGCGCGCCGATGAGCGAACGCATCGCTCGACGCAGTTGCTGGAAGCGGCCGGAATGAGCGAGTTTCGCAAGCGGCTAGCGGGCAAGCTGTCCGGCGGGATGAAGCAGAAGCTGGGCCTGGTTTGTGCGCTGATTCATCGGCCCAAAGTGATTTTGCTCGATGAGCCAACGACCGGCGTTGATCCGGTTTCGCGGCGCGACTTCTGGCGCATCTTGTATGAATTGATCGCGGAGGGCGTGGCGATTCTCACTTCGACCGCGTACCTGGACGAGGCCGAACGCTGTCATCGCGTGGCGCTGATGCATCAGGGAAAGCTGCTCTTCTGCGACTCGCCGGCACATCTGAAAGCCAAGCTGGGCAAAGATGTTTTGTCGATCACCGCGCCGGACGCGCGGCGATTGCGCGCGGAACTCACAGGCGCGGAAGGTATCTCCAGCCTGCTTCTGACCGGCGATGGAGTGCACATCGTAGTGGATAATGCGGCGCGGCGAATTCCTGAATTTGAAGAGCGGCTCAAGCGAGCTGATATTCCCTTCGATACGATTCTCACGGTTGCGCCATCGATTGAAGATTTGTTCGTCGATGCGGTGAGCGCGGGAGTTGACGCACATGAATGAAGCCATCCACTCTGTCGTCATCGAAAGCCTAGTCAAGCGCTTCGACGATTTTGTCGCCGTGGATCATATCAATCTCGATGTGCGCAAAGGCGAGGTCTTTGGCTTTTTGGGGCCGAATGGAGCGGGTAAATCAACAACGATACGGATGCTCTGCGGGCTGCTGAAACCCACATCAGGCCACGCGATGGTGGCCGGATTTGATGTGAGCAAGAAGCCTGAAGCGGTGCGCCAGAATATCGGCTATATGTCGCAAAGATTTTCTCTTTATAACGACTTGAAAGTCATCGAAAATCTACGTTTATTCGCCGGACTTTACAGTGTTCCTGTGAAAGTTCTCATAGAGCGGATCGAGTGGGCGCTCGCAATGGCTGACCTCAAGGGGCAGGAGAATCTGATTACTGGAACACTGCCGGGTGGTTGGAAGCAGCGGCTGGCGCTGGGTTGCGCAGTCTTGCACAAGCCGCCGGTGATTTTTTTGGATGAGCCGACCTCGGGCGTGGACCCTATTACGCGGCGGCAGTTCTGGGATCTGATTCATCAGATGGCGGATGAGGGCGTGACGGTTTTTGTGACGACGCATTACATGGAGGAGGCGGAATACTGCAACCGGCTGGCGCTGATCTTTCGCGGCAAGATCGTTGCGCTGGGGACGCCTTCGGAGTTGAAGCGCGACTCGATGAAGGGCGAGCTGCTGCTGCTGGAGTGCGAGCCGCTGGGCGCGGCGGTGAAAGCGCTGCAAACAGCGCCGGGGGTGATGGACGCGGCGGTCTTTGGGAATGCGCTGCATCTGGTGGTGGAGAGCGCCGCGCAGGCCGCGCCGCTGCTGCATAAATACTTGGCGGAGCGCGGCGTCGCGGTGAGCCGCATGGAAGAGATTCGTCCCAGCCTGGAAGATGTTTTTGTTTCGCTGACGACGAATCGTGACGCGGGAGGCAAGCCATGAGTCTGATTCGCATGTTGGCCATTGCGCGCAAAGAGGTGGTGCAGATACGGCGCGATGCGCGCAGTTTGATGATCGTGATCGTCATGCCGGCGATCCTGGTGATCCTCTTCGGCTACGGCGTGAATCTTGATCTGAAGGGACTGCCGGTGTATGTACTGGACCGTGACGGAAGCCAGCAGAGCCAGGATTTGCTGAAGCATTTTCAAGCCAGCGAATACTTTCATGTGGCGCGGGTGGTGAGCAGCTATGCGGAGTTGACGCGGGCGCTGGATGACGGCCGCGCGAAGATGGGCATTGTGATTCCGTGGGATTTTTCCGCACGCTTGCGCGATGGGCGGGCGGTTGAGATTCAGGCTCTGGTGGATGCATCGGACGACAACACGGCCAATGTGCTGATGGGTTATGCGCAGGGTTTGGTGCAGGGCTACTCGGCGCAGGTGCAGATGGAGTGGCTGCGCACGCGCGGCCTGGCGATGCAGCCGGCGGCGCTGAGCGTGGAGACGCGCACCTGGTACAACGAGGATTTGGAGAGCAGCGCGTTCATTATTCCCGGCGTGCTGGCGCTGGTGATGTCGGTGATCGGCGCCTTCCTGACTTCGCTGACGATTGCGCGCGAGTGGGAGCGCGGCACGATGGAGCAGTTGATCTCGACGCCGGTGACGGCGATGGAGATCATGCTGGGCAAGCTGACGCCGTATTTTGCGCTGGGCATGATGGACACCCTGATCAGCGCGCTGATTGCGATCTATTGGTTTCATGTGCCATTTCGCGGCTCGTGGGTGACGCTGATGGCGGCGTCGGCGCTGTTTTTGATCGTGGTGCTGTCGCTGGGTTTTTTGATTTCCGTGATTGCGAAGAATCAGTTTGCGGCCTGCCAGATTGCGCTGCTGATTACCTTTCTTCCGGCGTTTCTGCTGTCGGGTTTTTTATTTTCGATCGAGCAGATGCCGACGGCGCTGCAATGGATTACGCGCATCTTTCCGGCGCGCTATTACGTTTCTCTGCTGAAGAAGATCTTTCTCAAGGGAACGCCGGCTTGGATGCTGTACGCGGAGCTGATTCCGCTGGCGGCGTTTACATTTGTGCTGGCGATTGCGGCAACGCGCAGCTTCCACAAGAGGCTGGAATAGCGCCTGCGGCGCGGCCAACTGCTCGCTGGTGGTTAAAATCATGGACAAGTGCGGGCGAGGACGCCCGCACGACAGCCGGTCTGGAGACCGGCGCTACAATTTTTGGGGTTCACAGTCTCACAGTTTCACAGTAAATAGGGGGGGGGAGGGGCAGCGGGAATAGGGAACAGGGAATAAGGAACTGGGGCCGGAAGCGAGAGAGAGGGTTCATTGTTTTTCCTTGAGTTGATTGTGCGCTTCAGATCGATAATTATCTGCAAATTGCTGTGATCGGGTTTGGAATTAGCAGGTTAGCCACCGCTTTGCGGTGACGAGCGGGTGAGCGAGTTCGCGGGTGGACCGGGGAGAAGAGAATGTTTGCGCGGCTGAAACAGATGTTGATCAAGGAGTTCATCCAGACGTTGCGCGACAAGCGGACGCGCTTCATTCTGATTATTCCGCCGATCGTTCAGATGATGGTCTTTGGCTACGCGGCGAATTATGAGATCCGCCATGTGCCTACGGTTGTGCTGGATCTGGATCAGAGCCAGGAGAGCCGCGAGCTGGTCTCGCGCTTTACATCGAGTGAGTACTTCGATGTGCAGCGGCAATTGACGAGTTCGCGGGAGCTGGGCGATCTGATTGAACGGGGCGACGCGACGGTGGGGCTGGAGATCGACGCCGGCTTTGCGCGCAAGCTGCGCAACGGGCAGACCGCGCCGTTGCAGGTGATTGTGGATGCGACAAACTCGAATACCGCGCTGATTGCCTCGGGATATATTACGCAGATTGCGCAGCGCTATGCGGCGGAGTACCAGCGGGACCGCATGGCGCGCATTGCGCCGCAACTGATGGAGGTCATGCCGCAAGTGGAGCTTGCGCCGCGGCCGTGGTACAACCCGGAGCTGCGGAGCCGGTGGTTTTTTGTGCCGGGAATTATCGGCAGCCTGACGCTGGTGCTGGTGATTACGCTGACGGCGTTTGCGGTGGTGCGGGAGCGGGAGATCGGAACGCTGGAGCAGATCATGGTGACGCCGATCCGTCCGGTGGAGTTCATCCTGGGCAAGACGCTGCCGTTCTTTTTGATCGGCTGTTTCGATATAACGCTGATTGCGGTGGCGGGGTCGCTGTGGTTCCAGGTGCCGTTTCGCGGGCAGGTTTGGGTGCTGGCGGCGGGGGTGGTGCTGTTTCTGCTGTGCATGCTGGGTGTGGGGCTGCTGATTTCCACGGTGAGCGGGACGCAGCAGCAGGCGATGGTGACGTCGTTCTTCTTTATCATGCCGGCGATCACCTTTTCCGGCTTTGGCTTTCCCATCAGCACGATGCCCCACTGGATGCAGGTTGTGAGCTATGCGAATCCGCTGCGGTATTTTTTGATTGTGGTGCGCGGGACGTATCTGAAGGGCGCGGGGATGGAGATCCTTTGGCCGCAGATGGCGGCGATGGCGGGGCTGGGGGCGCTGCTGCTGACGGCGGCGATTTTGCGGTTTCACAAGGCGCTGGATTGATGGGTGCTTCGAAGCGCCTTGACGGGGCGCCGTCCCTACGGGACTCCGGATGGCTGGTTGCGCCCACCCAGCGCTGAAGCGCTGGGCTAATAACCGCTGCGCCTACGGCGCGAGGCCATTGGCTGTTGTCAGCATGGAGTTCTCTCACCTGGAGTGACGGCGCAGATTCGTGGTTACAAATGAAAGGACACCAAAGAGTTCAACGGGCTTGACCTGTTTGATGTACCTTTATCTTTTGGAGTCGTTTTTGGTTTGAGTGGGCGGTTTGGGGTTCATGGAATCCCAGGTCCCAAAATCGGGACCTGGGGCACCCAGAATCCTGAATTCAAGAAATGGCCCGATGATGTTCAATGAATCCCAGGTCCCAAAATCGGGACCTGGGGCACCCAGAATCCTGAATTCAAGAA
>CAYVGW010000011.1:35214-50380 GCA_964450895.1 uncultured Occallatibacter sp.
ATGGCCCGATGATGTTCAATGAATCCCAGGTCCCAAAATCGGGACCTGGGGTACCCAGAATCCTGAATTCAAGAAATGGCCCGATGATGTTCAATGAATCCCACCCTAGCCGCAAAAACAAGAACGCGGCGAGGGTGGGGCACCCAGCAGTCAGGGTAGTGGCGATGATTTTGTCAAAGACAGCAAGTTAGCTCCGCTTCGCGGATTAGCCGGTTAGCCCGTTGGCGGCTTTGCGCGAATGCAAGCAGAGAGCATTTGGGAGTTCGGTACTCATGATGGAATTCCATATTTCCCGGAAGTCGCGCGAGCGGTACGAGTTCGCGGAGTCGTTGTTTTCGTACACAGGGAACGTGATCTTCGCCAATGTGGCGGCGTGCCGCGAGTTTGCGCACCGCATGAACACGGTGCGCGATGTGGAGCGGCATCCGGAGCAGGCGGTTCATGCGGGGCAGCTTTATGCGATGGGGCTGATCGACGAGGCCAGCCATGTGCTGATGGCGCGCTACCGGGAGCAGTTTGATCCGGCGGTGATGACCAACGCGCTGGATTGGTTCTCCGGGGTGGTGGGCGCGGAGCCTCTTGGGCGGATGCTGCTGACGTTTGTGGAGGAGTTTCCGGGGCTGGAGGTGATGCGCGGCAAACTGACGGCGCGCAAGTGGTTGTCGGGTGAGACGGATGGCATCTCTCACTGGGCGGTGGCGCTGGAGGAGCTTCTTCTGCTGTGGACGGCCAACCGCAATGAGGCGTTCAAGCCCTTTGAGGAGCTATTCGAGGAGAAGCCGCTGGCCGAGCGGACGGTGTACCGCGCAGTGACGCAGAGCTTTCCGCAGTATTTTGCGACGCGGCCGTTGATACCGGTGGGCGGAGCCAAGCCGGTGAGCCTGCTGGATCTTCTGCGGGCGCCGGCGGTGGGTGCGCCGCGTTCGCTGAGCGAGCAACTGGCGCTGATTCGCAAGCTGTGGAAGCCGCTGCTGGGCACAAGCCTGGAGAAGTATTTGGAGATAGCCGCGGAGATTCTGCACGAGGAGGAGCTGGCGATCTGGATGCAGTTCAATCCTCCGGCGCAGCAGGCCCGGGCGGCGGCGGAAGCGGCGGCGCGGCGGCACCGGGAACGGGGCGACAAGCAGTGGCCTTCGGTGGCGAGCACGGCGGAGGTGCCGGTCTTTGGCGATCCGGCGCATGAGTACGAGAAGTTTTCGCCGGATATGGCGTGGATGCCGACGGCGGTGATGATCGCCAAAAGCACGTATGTGTGGCTGGCGCAGTTGAGCCGGCAGTATGGGCGGGCGATCCGGCGGCTGGATGAGATTCCCGACGAGGAGCTCAGCGTCCTGGCGGCGCGCGGGCTGAATACGCTGTGGCTGATTGGGGTGTGGGAGCGGAGCCGGGCCTCGAAGACGATCAAGCAGTTGTGCGGCAATACGGACGCGGTGGCTTCGGCGTATTCGCTGTACGACTACACGATTGCCGATGATCTGGGGGGCGAGGCGGCGTATGTAACTCTGCGTGACAAAGCTTACCATCATGGGATTCGGCTGGCCAGCGATATGGTTCCCAATCACATGGGGATCGATTCGCCGTGGGTGGTGGAGCATCCGGAGTGGTTCATTGGACGGGCGGATGCGCCGTACCCGGCGTACAGCTTCAATGGGCCGGATCTCTCGCAGGATGGGCGCGTGGAGATCAAGATCGAGGACCACTACTTCGAGGAGTCGGACGCGGCGGTGGTCTTCCAGCGGCGCGACCGGCAGAGCGGCGAGACGCGCTATATCTATCACGGCAACGACGGGACGAGCTTTCCGTGGAATGACACGGCGCAACTCGACTATCTGAATCCGGCGGTGCGGGAGCAGGTGATTCAGACGATTCTGCACGTGGCGCGGCTCTTTCCGGTGATCCGCTTTGACGCGGCGATGACCCTGGCCAAGCGGCACTTTCACCGGCTGTGGTTTCCGGGGCAGGGGGCGAGCGGGGCGATTCCCTCGCGCGCCGAGTACGGGATGAGCCAGGAGGAGTTCAACCGGGCGATGCCGCAGGAGTTCTGGCGGGAGGTGGTGGATCGCGTGGCGGCCGAGGTGCCGGGGACGCTGCTGCTGGCCGAGGCCTTCTGGCTGATGGAGGGGTACTTTGTCCGCACGCTGGGGATGCACCGCGTCTATAACAGCGCCTTCATGGTGATGCTGCGCGACGAGGACAATGCAAAGTACCGCGAGGTGATCAAGAAGACGATCGAGTTTGATCCGGATATTCTGAAGCGCTATGTGAACTTCATGAGCAATCCGGATGAGCGGACGGCGATCGATCAGTTTGGCAAAGGCGATAAGTGCTTCGGCGTGGCGGCGATGATGGCCACGCTGCCCGGTCTGCCGATGTTCGGACATGGGCAGATCGAGGGCTTCACCGAGAAGTACGGGATGGAGTACCAGAGGCCGCGCTACGACGAGAACGCCGATCCTTGGCTAGTCGAGCGGCATCAGCGTGAGATCGCTCCGCTGCTCAAGCGCAGGCGGCTCTTTGCGGAGAGCGATCACTTCCTGCTCTATGACTTTTTCATGGATTCGGGCAAGGTGGACGAGAATGTCTTTGCCTACTCGAATCGCAGCGGCGGGGAGCGGGCGCTGGTGGTCTTCAATAACCGCTACGCCGAGACGCGGGGGACGATCGACTGGTCGGCGGCTTACGCGGACAAGAGTACCAGCGAACTGCGCCAGCAAAAGCTGGGCGGCGGGCTGGGATTTATTGATGCGGGCAAGGTTCTGGCGTGGCGGGATTCGCTGACGGGGCTGGAGTATCTGCGCCGGGCGCATGATTTGACCGAGCGCGGGCTGCGGCTGGAACTGCACGCCTATCAGTGCCATGTATTTCTGGATTGGCGGGAGCTGACGGCGACGGCGGAGCAGCCGTGGGACCGGCTCTGCGATCAACTGCAAGGGCGGGGCGTGGCCAGTTTGGAAGACTCTCTGGTGAAGCTGGAGCTGCAACCGGCGCACGACGCGCTGCGGCTGCTGCTGGAGCCGGGGCTGGTGCGCGGCTTTGCCGATCTGGCCGAGCATCCACGCACGCTGGCAGGCCGGGTGAATGCGGAGATCGAGGCCGAGCGGGCGGCGTACTTCGAGGATGCCTGGGCGCGCTGCGAGAGCTTCCTGCGGGAGGCGCAGAGGGCTTATGTCACGCTGGCCGGAACGGCGCTGCCGGCCAATCCGGGGCTGCTGCGGGCGGCGTACCGGGCGCGGCTGCGGGCAGCGATGCGGATTCCGGCGATGGAGGCGCTCTTCCCCGCGCCGTGGACGGTAGCGGCGCGGCGGATGCTTCCCTGCCCCAGCCCGCAGTGGACGGCGACGGCGATGTGGGGTCCGGTGCTGGGCTGGTGCGCGCTGGAGTTGCTGGCGGAGTCGATTGATCCAGAGAATCCCGAGCCGGTGGCGCTGGATTTGTTTGACCGGCTGCGTTTGCGCGAGCCTTTTGCGCAGGCTTTGACGGCGCTGGGCTTTGAGGGCGAAGAGGCGTGGCGCGTGGCTGCGCGGATCAAGGTTGTGCTGCTGGCAGGAGCGGGCGTGGGACGGCCGGAGACGGCGAAAGAGGCTGAGGCGGCAGAGGGCGAGCGTATGGAGCTGGCTCCGGCGCTGTGGCTGGACCCGGACGTGCGCTGGCTGACCGGCGTTCATGCGGCGGAGGGGCGCGAGTTCCTGGTGCGAGAGCGCTACGAGGAGCTGCTGTGGTGGAAGCTGATGCCGTCTCTGCTGCAACTGGCGGGGGAGACCGCGCCGGGCCAGCTCAAGGCGCATCGCGCGGCGGTGCGGGGGATGAGCGCGAGCATCGAGGCAGCGCTGGAGACCGCCGAGGCGGTTGGCTATCGCGTGGATTTGCTGCTGGGTCCGGCGGAGGAAGATGGGAAAGAGGCGGCCGCCGAGATTGAAGCGGACGGCATTGAAGCAGCGGCGCAGGAGACGCCTTTGTCCGCGGTCGAGAAAGAGCCGGAGGTTGCGGAAGAGAAAAAGCTGGTTGAACCGGAGATCGCGGTAGCCACGGAACAGGCAGCAGAAAACGTCGTCGAACAAGCCGCCGAGCAAGCCGATGAAAAGGCCGCCGAGCAAGCCGATGAACCGGCTGCAGAACAAGCTGCTGAAAAGGCCGTCGTTGAGCCAGCTTTGTATCAGGGCACGACTTCAGTCGTGCCGCCAGAGCCGCAAATTGAAATCCGGGCTTTAGCCCCTGAGGAAAGTATTTCGTCGGAATTGCATGAAAATTCAGGATTTTCCGCGATTTCTGAGGCCATTCTCGAAGCTGAGTCCGAGGTGGAATTACAGCCTTCGCCGGAAGAAGAAACTGCGCCTGGCATTCCGGCTGCTGCCGAGCCAGAGCCGGAATCTGTAGCTGAATCGTATGCAGCCGTGAAAGCGGCTGAAGAAGCGGCTGCGCGCGCGGAAGAGCGGAGGCTGGCTCTGTTGGGGATTGCGAAAGCGGCTGAAGCGGCGAAAGAATCTGAAATATCAAGCGAAATCGCGCCATCGATCGCTTTACGGGCCGCGGAAGAAGCCTTGAATTTGGGCGAAATCCCTGAAGAAGATTTTGCAGGGGCTAAAGCCCATTCCTTCTTCTCCGGCGGTTGCGGCACGACTGAAGTCGTGCCCTGTTACAAAACAGATTTGCCGGCTCTTGAACCTGAGCTTGAGCAAGAACCGGAAGCAGAGCCTGAGACGGAGCCTGTGCCTGAGCTTGAGCCTGAGACAGAGCCTGTGCTTGAGCTTGAGCCTGAGCCTACAGCGACGCCGGAACCCGCATCGACATGTGAGGAACCTGCGATTGCGTCCGAACCCGCGGTGGCGGGTGAGGAACACGCGGAGATTGCCGAAGAGGCTTCTGTCTCTGCCGAGCAGCCAGAACGAACAGAACGAATTGCGCAGCCGGAAGCAGTAGAGGCGGAAGCGGTGCAGCCGGAAGTGATTGCGGAGACCGGGGCGAGGGGTGAAGAGGCGCTGGAGGCGGATCAGCCGCTTTCGCCTTTTGATCAATTGGCGAAAGAGGCTGGGGAAAAACTCAAACTTTTTGGAAGATCCGGGATTGAAAATCCCATCGGGTCGGAGGATAACTTCGATTGGAGGAGCTTTATCCGGCTCTTTCCACCCTCGTCTTCCACCGCATTGAGCGCATCCAAAGCTTTTGAGAGTCCGGCAGAGATCTCCGGGGAGCCCGGCGGAGCGGCCTCGGCTGAAGCCGGTAAGGATGAATCGCTGCAGGCCGTTCAGCCGGCAGCGGTTGAGCCGGAGAGGAGAGCCGAGGAAGAGTTTGTCCCCAAGTCTGAGTTTGCGCTGGAAGCGCAACCCGTCTCTGAGGAGGGGTTGGAGGCTGCGGTAGAGCCTGGGACTCGCGTGTCCGCTCCCGAAGACGCGGACGAGAGCGAAGATGAAATTGTGTATCTCTTGGACGACTCCGACGAGGAGACGGAGCCAGCCGAGGCGGCCGAGGACGACGAGGCTGAGGATGATATCGAGTACTTCGATGAGGAATCCGAAGAGGAGGAGGAGGAGGATTCTTTGTCCATCGAAGAGCCGGAGTGGGCCGCGCCGCAGAAGGTAGTCGAGGACGAGTACGAAACTGAAGGCGCCGGCGAAGACGAGGCCGAGGCAGCAGCCGAGCCGGAGCCGCTCTCCGCGGAACCGGAAGCGACGGCTGAGTATGCGGAGGAAGAAGCCGAGCCGGAAAGTGAAGAACCGGAAGCCCGTCCTTCTGGGGCGAAAAGGCTGGTTGGATCGATTGCGTCGATCTTCGCGCGGAAGTCGCCGGCTGCCTCCAATACGATCACCCTGGGACTGAGTGACGCGCCGGCCTTTTCCGCCGAAGCTGTGGAACTGACCAGCGCGGAGGACAGTTACTCGATTCAGGCTTCTGATGCGGAGGAGGATGAACCAGCGCAGGCGGAAGTGGAAGAGCCGGCAGCGATGGAGCCGTTTGAACCCGAAGCGGTGGAAATCGCCTATTCCGCTGGCCCCGAAGTCGTTCTGGAACCCAAGACTTTGGCGGTTGCCCCGGTGGCTCCTTCGCTGGTTGAGCCATTTGAGCCGGTTGCGCCAAAGATTGAGTTCACGGCCAAGCCGGTCCGCGAGGTTTCGGCCAGCATGGGAGAGGCGCGTTTGAAGAAGATCGATTCCGAAATCGTGTGAGGTCTCGATTGAACTTTCGCGTGATCCTCTTGCAAAAATGTCTTCCGTCAGTGAATAAGCGTCAGGGCACGACTTCAGTCGTGCCGCGAATGGCCAAAACAGACACCGGCTTTAGCCGCTGCGGAATTGTAAACGAATGAAAACAAAACCGCAGGGGCTAACGAGACTGCGAAAAAAGGGCTGAATTTGCGTGAAACCCTCGAAAAACATCCCGCAGGGGCTGAAGCCCATCCTTTATTATCAGCGTCTTGCGGCCCGACTGAAGTCGTGCCCTTGTTACAAGACCTGCCCAAATTGAGTTTTTCCGCGGCCTCCAGGAAGAAACAAACGTGGACCGGGAGGCCCTTGCAACAGCCGACCGGGAGGCCCTTGCAACAGCCGACCGGGAGGTCCTCGCAACAGCCGGCCAGGAGGCCGGCGCTACTTTTCTCTTGCCGAAGCGCAAATCAGGCCTGAATTCGCTGCTGTGACGATGGACACATCCAATCCAGCCTGTTCAATGTCAATGTCCCTGACGGACGGTTTCCGGGGTTAGAACCGTTGCGAAAGCCGCGGCGCGTCTTTCGCTCGACCGGGGAGACGGGGATTTTCAGGCGGGCGCTTGCCTCCTTTCTCCTTCCCCGCCCTTGAAACACGGTCCAGAAGTGAGCGGGGGCTTGCCTATGCCGTCCTCTCCAAATCGATCCCTCACAGTGTGTGCGCAGCGGGTGTGCGCCGCTTTTTTAGCGGCTTGGGGAGGGGTGCGCTTTTGCAAGATTGTTTTCATGAAAAGAGAGAGGGAAGGGTAGATTTTTTGCGAGTTAGCCCCGCTGCGCGGGTTAGCAAGTTAGCGAGTTAGCTGGTTCATGGCGGTTATGAATTGGATTGGCGAGCTGAATGCTTGGGATGTGCGGGGAGATTGGGGTTCGTGGAATCCCGCCCTAGCCGCAAAGATGAGTGCGCGGCGAGGGTGGGGCACCCGGTATTTTTCCTCTTTGTGTCGAGTGCGGCGTGGACCGGGAGGTCCACGCGACAGCCGGCCAGGAGGCCGGCGCTACTTTCGCGTTTGGCGCAACATTTTTGTTTGGCGCTACTTGTTCTGGGTGAAGCGGAGGGAGTATGCAGAGTGCGGTGCATGAAGAGTTGAATGCAGCCGAGAAGCTGCTGATTGACCAGGCGATTACCGGGCAGCAAGGACGGCCGGGGGCGCTTTTGGGAATTCTGGAGGCGGTGCAGGCCGCCAACGCGCACAAGTTTCTCTCCATGGAGGCGCTGCGCTACATCGCCGGGGAGACGGGCATTCCGCCCTCGACGGTCTACAGCGCGGCCACCTTCTTTGCGCTCTTCAATCTGGACCCGCAGGGGGACAACGTGGTCTGCGTCTGCCGCGGAACGGCCTGCCACACGCGCGGCTCCCGCGATCTGCTGGAGAAGCTCTGCCTGGACCTGGGGCTGAGCGGGCAGGAGGCTAGCGACACCAACGAAGCCGACAAGCTGGCGCTGACCACTGCCGACCGCCGCTTTACGGTGCGCACCGTGGCCTGCTTCGGGCAGTGCGCGCTGGCCCCGGTCGTCGAGGTGAACCACCACATTCTCAGCCATGTGAATGAGCGCACGCTGCAACGGGAAGTGAAGGCGCTGGACGGCCGCAAAGGGGGAAAATAATGCCGCGCATACAGGATATTGGAGCATTCAATGCGGTGCGGGAGGCGGGACTGGCCAAGCTGATGCCGGCCGCGCCGCGAATCACGGTGGGGATGGGAACCTGCGGCAGCGGCAATGGGGCCGAAGAGGTCTTCCACGCCCTGCAATCGGCGATTCACAGCAGCGGCGTGGATGTTACGCTGGCCGGGGTGGGCTGCCTGGGCGCGTGCTTTCAGGAGCCGCTGGTGAGTGTGCGGCTGCCGGGAAATCCGCTGGTGGTGCTGCATCGCGTGCAGGCCAACGACGCGGAGCGCATTCTGGAAGCGGTCTCGACGGGCGTGATGCCCGCTGATCTCGTCTTCTGCAAGATCGAGGAGTGGGACCACATCACCACGACGCTGAAATATGGCCAGGGCTACGCGGAGATTCCCGCCTGGAATGCG
Source organism: uncultured Occallatibacter sp. (assembly GCA_964450895.1). GTDB lineage: Bacteria > Acidobacteriota > Terriglobia > Terriglobales > Acidobacteriaceae > Telmatobacter. Next base: position 43,442 of record CAYVGW010000011.1, read on the forward strand.
ATTCCCTTCTTCAAAGGCCAGAAGAAGATTGTGCTGCGCAACTGCGGGCTGATCAATCCTTCGGACATCGAGGAGTACATTGCGGTGGGCGGCTATCAGGCGCTGTATAAAGTGCTGATCGACGGGCGCGCGGAAAATGTAATCGAGCAGATCAAGGCGGCGCGGCTGCGGGGGCGCGGCGGCGCTGGATTTTTGACGGGCAACAAATGGGATTTCCTGGCCAAAGCCAAGGGCGACCAGAAGTACATTATCTGCAACGCCGACGAGGGCGACCCCGGCGCGTACATGAACCGCAACGAGATCGAGGGCGATCCTCATGCGCTGCTGGAGGGGATGCTGATCGGCGCTTACGCGATGGGCGCGACCGACGGGATTATTTATGTGCGGGCCGAGTATCCGCTGGCGGTGAACCGGCTCAACAAGGCCATTGCCCAAGCGCGCGAGTACGGGTTGCTGGGCGCGAATATTCTGGACCGCGGCTTCAACTTCAACATCGAGCTGGTGCAGGGCGCGGGAGCCTTTGTCTGCGGCGAGGAGACGGCGCTGATCGCGTCGCTGGAGGGCCATGCCGGAAGGCCGCATCCACGGCCGCCCTTCCCGGCGCAGAAGGGCCTCTACGGCAAGCCGACCAACATCAACAACGTCGAGACCTGGTACAACGTGGCGCCCATCATCAGCCGCGGGCCGGCGTGGTTTGCCGAGACGGGCAGCGTGAAAAGCCCTGGGACCAAGGTGATTTCGCTGGTGGGCAAGATTCAGAACACCGGCCTGGTCGAGATGCCGCTGGGCACGCCGCTGAAGACGTACATTTACGACGTGGGCGAGGGCGGCGTGAATGGCCGCCGCATCAAGGCCGTGCAGACGGGTGGGCCGTCGGGCGGCTGCATCCCGGTGGAGATGCTGGATACGCCGGTGGATTACGAGAGCCTGGCGCAGCTTGGCTCCATCATGGGTTCGGGCGGCATGGTGGTGCTGGACGAAGACAACTGCATGGTGGATGTGGCGCGCTACTTTGTCGAGTTCACGCACTCCGAGTCGTGCGGCAAGTGCGTGCCCTGCCGCGTGGGCTTGAACAAGGCGCTGCGCATCCTCGGCGCGATCACCACCGGCGGCGGGACGATGGAGCAGATGACGCTGCTCGACGAGCTGGGGCGCATGATCCGCGAGACCTCGCTCTGCGGGCTGGGGCAATCCGCGCCCAATCCCGTGCTGACCACCATCCGCCACTTCCGCGACGAGTACGAGGACCACATCGTCGCGCATCGCTGCCGGGCCGGCGTTTGCCAGGAGCTGGCGCTCTCGCCGTGCGAGAACTCCTGCCCGCTGCGCATGAACATTCCGCGCTTCCTGGAGCTGTATCAGGAGGGGCGGCTGGAGGATGCCTTCGAGTCGGTGGTGATGGACAATCCGCTGCCTGCTTCGACCGGGCGTGTCTGCCAGCATCCTTGTGATAATAGGTGCCGCCGCCAGTCTTTCGACGAAGTGGTGAATATGCGCGAGGTGCATCGCTTCCTGGCCGACGCGGTCTACCAGACGGAGCTTTTCGAGCCGGTCTTGCAGCGGATTCGCGCGCGGCAGTTGCCGCAGAGCGGGCGCAAGGTGGCCGTCGCCGGGTCGGGTCCAACGGGGCTGACCTGCGCCTTCTACATGGCGATGCTGGGCCACGACGTGACCATCTTCGAGGAGCGCAATGATGCCGGCGGAATGCTGCGCTTTGCGATTCCGGAGTACCGGCTGCCGAAGTCCGTGCTGCGCCGCGAGCTGGACCTGATCGAGGGCGTCGGCGTGAAGTTCGTCTACAACACGCGCATCGGCTTTGACGTGCCGCTGAATGAGCTGGCCAGCCAGTTCGACGCGGTCTTTCTCTCGATTGGAACGTGGAAGGAGTCGTGGCTCTATCTGCCGGGAACGGAGTTGAAGAATGTGCATCCGGCGCTGCCGTTCCTGGAATCAGTCGCGCGCCAGGAAGCGGTGGCGATGGGCGCGCGCGTGGCGATCATCGGCGGCGGCAACGCGGCCATCGATTCGGCGCGCACGGTGATGCGCATGGGCGCGCAGGCGACGATCCTCTATCGCCGCGAGCGCCAGGATATGCCGGCCATCGACGAGGAGATTCAGGCCGCCGAGGAGGAGGGCGTGAGCTTTGTTTTTCTGGCCGCGCCGCATCGCATCGTGGGCGACAGCGAGGGCCGCGTGAAGGCCATCGAGATCGTCAAAACGCGGCTGGGCGAGTACGACAAGAGCGGCCGCCGCAAGCCGATCCCCACCGATGAGGTGCAGCGCTATGAAGCTGACAGCGTGATTCTGGCGGTGGGCGAGAGCTTCGACCAGGACTTCTGCCGCGCCTCCGGATTGGCGCTCAAGGAGGAGGGAACGATCATCGTGGATCGCTTCACCTACGAGACCAGCCGGCCCAACTTCTACGCGGGCGGCGATGTGATTACCGGCGCGTCGAACGTCTCCAACGCCATGAGCAGCGGCAAGCAGGCGGCGCGGAATATGGACGAGCGCCTGATGGGCGAATCGCGCTGGGAGCGCATCCTGCCGGAGTTTGAGTACAGCCGCACCGCGCCCGGCGAGCCGAGCCTGAGCCGCCGCCACACCGGCCACGATCTGCCCGCCGCGCTGCGCGTTCATTCGCAGCAGGAGGTGGTGGCTGGCCTCGATGCCAAGGAAGCGCTGGAAGAAGCCCGCCGCTGCCTGCGCTGCGATTTGCGGGCGACTGTGGGGGGCAATTAGAACTGTATCGAGAACGGATTGCCTACTAAGATGGGTAATCAAATTAGCGAGTTAGCGTCCGCTTCGCGGACATGGCAAGTTAGCGAGTTGGCGGCGGCATTGATCTGAGGAGGTTTCATGCTCCGCGGGTCGGTAACGCCGGTGGGGGAGTAGAAAGAAAGGAGCGCAGCGATGCCGACGAAAACACTTTCCGTCCGAATTGATGGCGAACTGGTGACCGCAAGCGAGGGGCAGACGATTCTGGAGGCGGCGCGGGCCTGTGGCAAGCACATTCCCACGCTCTGCTACCTGAAGGGGCTTTCGGCGGTGGGGGCTTGCCGGGTGTGCATGGTGGAACTGGCGGGCACCGAGCGGCTGCTGCCGGCCTGCACCACGCCGATCCAGGAGGGGATGTCGATCAAAACCGCCTCGGCCAAGCTGACGCAGGTCCGGCGCATGGCCGTCGAGCTGCTGCTTGTCGAGCGCAACCACATCTGCGCGGCCTGCGTCTCGAACGGCCATTGCGAGTTGCAGGCGATGGTCCGCGAGCTGGGCATTACGCACACGCGCTACTCCTACAACCATCCGCGGCTCGCGGTGGACATGAGCCATCCGCGCTTTGTGCTGGATCAGAACCGCTGCATTCTCTGCACGCGCTGCGTGCGGGTCTGCGCCGAGGTGGAGGGCGCGCACGTCTGGGAGGTGGCCTCGCGCGGGATCTACTCGCGCATTGTCAGCGACCTCAAGGATGACTGGGGCCATGCGTCCAACTGCACCGGCTGCGGCAAGTGCGTGCAGGCCTGCCCCACCGGCGCGCTGGCGGAGAAGGGCTTGTCGGTGATGGAGATGATCAAGCAGAGCGACAGCGTGAGCCGGCTGGCGCGGCAGAAGGCGGGTTTGGTTGGCGCAAGATAAAAACGGTTGGGGTTCGTCGTCTCCCAGGTCCGAAAATCCGGACCTGGGGCACCCGGCTGGCGCGGCAGAAGGCGGGTTTGGTTGGCGCAAGATAAAAACGGTTGGGGTTCGTCGTCTCCCAGGTCCGAAAATCCGGACCTGGGGCACCCGCTCAGTGATTTGGTAATCGCGGCAAGATTGGCGCGGACGAGGACGTCCGCGCTACAGCCGGTCTGGAGACCGGCGCTACCTGTGCATTTGCGCTATGTTTGCCTATTTTGCGAGCTTGTCGAGGGCTAGATTCAGCGCGAGGACGTTGACGCGCGGCTCGCCCAGCACGCCGAACTGGCGGCTGGTGGTCTGCCGCGCGACGAGCTGGCGGAGGGCCTCTTCGCTCAGGTTGCGGGCCTTGGCGACGCGGGCGATCTGATAGGCTGCGGCGTCGGGCGTAATGTCGGGATCGAGGCCGCTGGCGGAGGTGGTGACGAGATCAATCGGCACCGGCTTGCCGGGATTCTGCGCGGCCAGCTTGTCGATGTCGCCCTGGAGGCGGGTGACGAGCGCCTGGCTGGATTGAGCCAGGTTGGTGCCGCCGGAGGCCGTGGCGTCGTAGCCATTGCCCGCCGCCGAGGGGCGGGGATGGAAGTATTTATCGGCGGTGAAGCTCTGGGCGAGCAGTTCCGAGCCGATGACCGTACCGTCGTTGAGCTGGATGAGGCTGCCCGCGGCCTGATGGGGAAAGACCACGCCGGCGATGCCGGTGACCACCAGCGGATAGCCCAGGCCGAGCAGGACGAGAGTGACGAGAGTGAACAGAATCGATGTCTTCCAGATGGAGTGCATTTTCTTTCTCCTTGTAGCGGTGTTGGCGGAGTTAGCAGATAGCGGTGTTAGCGCGGTTAGCGGAGCTAGCGGAGTTAGTAGGATTCATGAACTGTCAGGCTAACTCCGCTAACACCGCTAACTCCGCTTTCTACGCCAGATGCAGCGCCACCAAAAGCAGATCGATGGCCTTGATGCCGAAGAACGGGATGATGATGCCGCCCACGCCGTAGACGAGCAGATTGTTGCGCAGCAGAATGTCGGCGGCCTTAGGCTCGTATTTGACGCCCTTCAGGGCCAGCGGAATCAGCGCCACGATAATCACCGCGTTGAAGATGACCGCGGAGAGAATGGCCGAGTGCGGCGAGGCAAGGCGCATGATGTTCAGCACGCCCAGCACCGGGAAGACTCCCGCGAACATGGCCGGGATGATGGCGAAGTACTTGGCCACGTCGTTGGCGATGGAGAAGGTGGTCAGAGCGCCGCGGGTCATCAATAATTGTTTGCCGATCTCCACGATCTCGATCAGCTTGGTGGGGTTGGAGTCCAGATCGACCATGTTGCCGGCTTCTTTCGCGGCCTGGGTGCCGGAGTTCATGGCCACGCCCACGTCGGCCTGGGCCAGGGCGGGGGCGTCGTTGGTGCCGTCGCCGGTCATGGCCACCAGCTTGCCCTTGGCCTGCTCGCGCTTGATCAGGTCCATCTTGTCCTTGGGCTTGGCCTCGGCCAGGAAGTCGTCCACACCGGCCTCGCGGGCGATCACCGCGGCGGTCAGCGGATTGTCGCCGGTAATCATGATGGAGCGGATGCCCATGGCGCGCAGGCGGGCGAGGCGCTCTTTGAGTCCGCCCTTGACGATGTCCTTCAAGTGAATGACGCCCAGCGCGGTCGAGTTTTCCGCAACCACCAGCGGCGTGCCGCCCATGCGGGCCACCTCTTCGACGGCGTCGCGGACCTTCTTGGGCAGTTGCGAGCCTTGCTCTTCCAGGAAGCGTGCAATGGCGTCCACCGAGCCTTTGCGGATGCGCGAACCGGGCAGATTGACGCCGCTCATGCGGGTCTGCGCGGTGAAGGGGACGAACTCGGCGTGGGAGTGGCTCAGGTCGCGTCCGCGCAGGTTGTACTTCTCCTTGGCCAGCACGACGATGGAGCGGCCTTCGGGGGTTTCGTCGGAGAGCGAGGAGAGCTGCGCCGCGTCGGCCAGCCGCTCGGCGGTTACGTCCGGGCCGGGAATGAACTCAGTGGCCTGGCGGTTGCCCAGGGTGATGGTGCCGGTTTTGTCGAGCAGCAGGGTGTTCACGTCGCCCGCGGCCTCGACGGCGCGTCCGCTCATGGCCAGCACGTTGTACTGGACGAGGCGGTCCATGCCCGCAATGCCGATGGCCGAAAGCAGCCCGCCGATGGTCGTCGGAATCAGGCAGACCAGCAGCGAGACCAGCACAAAGACGGTCTGCGGCGCTTGCGAGTAGATGGCGAAGGGTTGCAGCGTGACCACGGCCAGCAGGAAGACGATGGTGAGGCCGGAGAGCAGAATGCTCAGCGCGATCTCGTTGGGGGTCTTCTGGCGGGTGGCGCCTTCGACGAGGGCGATCATGCGGTCGAGGAAGGTTTCGCCGGGGTTGGCGGTGATGCGGACCTTGATCCAGTCCGACAGGACTTTGGTGCCGCCGGTGACGGCCGAGCGGTCGCCGCCGGCCTCGCGGATGACGGGCGCGGATTCGCCGGTGATGGCCGACTCGTCCACCGAGGCGACGCCCTCGATGACCTCGCCGTCGCCGGCGATGTAGTGGCCGGCCTCGACGTAGATCACGTCGCCCATGCGCAGCAGGCCGCTGGCGATCTCTTCCAGTTGGTTATCAGCGGTGTAGCGCTTGGCGATGGTCTCGCCCTTGGCCTTGCGCAGGGTGTCGGCCTGGGCCTTGCCGCGGCCCTCGGCCATGGCCTCGGCAAAGTTGGCGAAGAGCACCGTGAACCACAGCCAGAGGGTGATCTGCAGGTTGAAGCCGAAGCCGGGACGGTGGTGGATGGTGTTGTCGATGAGCAGCAGCGTGGTCAGCACGGAGCCAACCTCGACGACAAACATCACCGGGTTCTTGACCATGCCGCGAGGGTCCAGCTTGCGGACCGAGTCCACAAGCGCCTGGGCCATGATTTCCGTATTCCAAAGACTCTTTTTTTCTAGCATGATGGTCCGTTTCCTGTCCGTTCTTGAGTACGAGCCTCAAATTCGGTTTTGAAAGGGCACGGCTTCAGCCGTGCCGTACGAGCTATCCAATCGATGCGCGGCTTTAGCCGCCGGGGGGAAGGTTCCTTGCTCAATTGACTTTCCCTCAGGGGCTAAAGCCCAGATTCACTTTGCTTCTTATGCGGCACGACTAAAGTCGTGCCCTTTCAAGGCAATGACCCGTTAGAACAATTTGCCCGCGTGCAACTGCAAATGCTCCAGAAATGGCAATGACCCGTTAGAACAATTTGCCCGCGTGCAACTGCAAATGCTCCAGAATC
>CAYVGW010000012.1:0-49477 GCA_964450895.1 uncultured Occallatibacter sp.
AGCCTGAAAAAGAGCCTTGACAAAGCCGACGCTGTCATACACGGCGCTACAGTCCATTGATTACACAATCATGCGGCCACGGTACTAGCAGGCAGCAGCATCCTGGGCCAGCGGCAGGGTGAAGCGAAAGGCCGCGCCCTGTCCAAGGGTGCTTTCCGCCCAGATGCGCCCGCCGTGGGCCAGGACGATGTGCTTGACGATGGCCAGGCCGAGTCCGGTGCCGCCTGCCTCGCGGGAGCGGGCTTTGTCGATGCGATAGAAGCGCTCGAAGATGCGACCGAGGTGCTCGGAGGCGATGCCGGGGCCGAAGTCGCGCACGCAGAATTCAATCTCCGGCGGACCTTCGGCAGCGAGCAACCGCGCGCCGACCAGGACGCGCTTGCCTTCCTTACCGTACTTGAGGGCGTTTTCAACGAGATTGCCGAAGACCTGGTTCATGGCGTCGGGATCGACCAGGACCGTCGAGTCAGGCGCGCCAGTGGATTCGAGGGTGACGCCGGAGTCCACCACGAGGCCGCCCAGCGAGTCGATGGCGTCGCGCACGAGAGCGCTGGCCCGCGCGGGCTGGAGCTTCAGCTTGTAGTCGGGGCTTTCAACGCTGGCCAGGGCGAGCAAATCCTCCGTGATGCGATTCATGCGGGTGGCGTTCTTGTGGATGATGGCCAAAAACTCATCGCTGGTCTTGCGGTCGGGGCGGGGTACTTCGATCAGGGTTTCAACGTAGCCTTGGATGGAAGTAAGCGGGGTGCGCAACTCATGGCTGACGTTGGCGACGAAATCGCGGCGGGAGGTCTCAGCGGCCTCGACGCGGGTGATGTCGTGCAGGACGGCCAGCGCGCCGCCGGAGGGCATGGGCGCGGCATTGATCTCGTAGATGCGGCCCGGGGCGAGCGAACTGGAGCGGGCGGAGCGCGATTCGCGCTGCTGGAGCGCTGCTTGGACGCAGGAGAGCAGTTCGGGATCGCGCACCGCCAGAACCAGCGGACGGCCCACGCGAATCTGCGTGCCGGCGATGCGCTGCATCTGGGCGTTGGACCAGCGGACCGCTCCTTCCGCGGTGATGGCGACAACAGCCTCTTTCATCGAGTCGAGCAGGGCGGCCAGTTCCTGGCGGCGGCTTTCGATCTCCGCATGGCTGGCTTGCAGGCGCTCGGCGGCCTGGTTGAGCGAGTTCTCCGGGTTGGAGAGCACATCGCTGCCGGGTTGGGAGATGCGGGCGCTCAGATCGCCCTCCGCCAGACGCCGCGCAAAAGCGACAATCCGCTCCAGCCGCACGGTGATGCGCCCGGCCACCCAGACGGCCAGGGTAAGCGCCACGGCCAGCGCGATCAGCCCGGCGTAAAGCGCCTCATTGCCCAGCAGGAAGGAGGTCTTGGAGGCGGGCAGTTCCAGAACCTTTCCCGCCAGAAAGGGGATGAAGACGAACTCCATGGCCGCGGCTTGCAACAGCAGCAGCAGGACAAAGAGGCCGAGCAGCTTGATGAATATCTTTGATTTCAAGGAATCCTACTCGCCTTTGGGCAGTTCGAAGCGGTAGCCGGCGCCCCGCACCGTGCGCAGGTAGCGCGGATTCTCCGGGTCAATTTCGATCTTCTCACGGATGCGGCGCACATAGACGTCCACCGAGCGGGGCGTAACGAAGCGCGCATCGCCCCAGACGGCGTCCAGCAGGTGGTCGCGGCTGAAGACGCGGCCCGGATGGCGCGCCAGATAGTCGAGCAGCCGGAACTCAGTGGCGGTGGTGGTGGCCAGTTCGCCGCGCACCGTCAACTGCATGGCGTTGGCGTCGATGATGACCTCTTCAAAGCGGATCACCGAGGGGGTGGTGGGGCGCTCAAAGCGCCGCAGCACGGCCTTTACGCGCGCCACCAGCTCGCGGGTGGCAAAGGGCTTGGTGATGTAATCGTCGGCGCCCATCTCCAAGCCCAGGACGCGGTCATTTTCCGCTGCGCGAGCGGTGAGGAAGATGATGGGAACGGTGGAGAGGCCGGGATGCAGGCGCAGGCGGCGGCAAACGTCCAGGCCGTCTCCGCCGGGGACCATGATGTCCAGCAGAAAGAGCGCGGGCGGCTGGCGCTCGGCGTCGGGAATCAGGTTGACGGGGGTGTGAAAGAGCCGCGCCGCAAAGCCGGCCGCCTCCAGGTGATGCTGCACCAGGCGCGCAATGTCCGTTTCGTCTTCAAGTACAAAAATAGTCTGGCTCAACCGGTCTGCCCTCGCCGGCGGCCGTTGAAGTGCTGAGGCGGAGGCCGCACGGATCATTAACAGAGTAATGCAGGCGGGCAAAAGTATTGCAAACGTTGTGTGAATTTACGCGGGAAACGGGCCATTTCGCGTCCTCAGCGAATTCAGAGGACGATCCGGGTTTCAATGGCGTCACCGTTGGCTTGCAGGCCGCGGCTGCTGGTTTCCAGCAGGCCGGCGCCGGCCAGGGCTTTCACATCCGCGTGAACGTTCAGGCCTGATACTGAGTTTTTCCGCAGCCTGTTTTGCCCCGGGCCTAAAGGCCAGCCTACCCAATTCTCTCTTCAGGGGCATAAATGCCCCTGCTCCGTCCGAAAATCCGCCGCATGAGTCTCGCGAGAATGATGGGCGTTTGACGAAGTTCAATTGCGATCGCCCTGGGTCGGCGGACACCGCACTCTAAAAAAACTTGGGCGCCCCATCCTTGATCCGTCCATAAAGATTGGGCGCCCCAGGTCTCGATTTTGAGACCTGGAAGTCCACAAACTTCAATCCGCTCAGCCGAATACTTCCTCAATTGTGGTATCTTTGAGGCCAGAAACCAGCGTGGACCGGGAGGCCGGAGCTACAGTTTACGACCGGGGGGCTGGCGCTACAGTTTTACAGCCGGGAGGCTGCAATGAAGGCGGAAGAGCAGGCTGGCAAGTGGTGGACCCCGCGTCTGATGGAGCCGGTGATGGCCGGCGCGGCGGTTCGCCTGACATTGCTGGCGGTGGTGCTGGCTCGCTCAGGAACGAGCGCCCTGATCCGTCCGGACACAGCCAGTTATCTGGAGCCGGGACGCAACCTGCTGCTGCGCGGCGAGTTTGTGGTTGCAGGCCAGCCGGATATCTGCCGTACCCCAGGCTATCCGCTCTTTCTGGCCCTGACCAGCTTGGCCGGGCCGGTGACCGCCGCGCTGGCGCAGGTGCTTCTCTCTGTCTTCTCGGTGGTGCTGGTCTGGCGGCTGGCGCGCGCCGTCTTCCACGACGGCCGGATCGCACTGGCGGCGGCCTGGATCTTCGCCTTCGAGCCGCTTTCGGTTCTCTACTCGATTCTGCTGCTCTCCGAGACCTTGTTTCTCGCCCTCTTCCTGCTCAGCCTGGAGCGATTGGCGGCGTTCTTGCAGGAGCGGCGGCTGGGCGTTTTGGCGGCGGCTGGAGTCTGGCTGGCGGCGGCAACTTTTGTGCGCCCCGTCTCCTACTACCTGCCGGTGCTGCTAGCTATGGGAGTCTTTGCTGTCTTTGCGCGCATTCCCGGTTTGCGCTGGAAGGCGCCCGCCGTGCTGCTGCTGACTTCCCTTCCCTGGCTGGCGGCATGGCAGATCCGCAACCGGGCGGAGACCGGCTTCAGCGGGTTCTCTAGCGCGCAAGCCTACAATCTCTACTTTTTCACCGCGGCCGAAGTGACCGGGCGCGTCGAGCATCGGTCCATGGCGGAGGTGCAAAACGACTTCGGCTTCGGTAGCGAAGAGCTTTTTCTCGAGCGGCATCCGGCAGCGGCGGGATGGAGCCAGACGGAGCGGCAGGAGTTCCTGCGGACGGAGACGAATCGTGTATTGCGAGCGCATCCGGGGCTGTTCGCGCGTGCGCAACTGGCCGGAGCGATGCGCACCGCATTGAATCCCAGCGCGTCGGTATACATCAGCCTGCTGAACGCCGCGCCGGACGAGGAGACCTATCTCCGCGAACGCGAGCAGGGGCCGGTGCGGGCGGCGCTGTGGGCCGCTCAGGCGCATCCTTGCCAGACGGCGTGGATGGCCGCGCTGGAGGCCGTATTATTGACCTTGTATTTTTTTGCCGTCCGGGGAGGACTGCGCGGCGGAGCCTCCGACGCCTGCCTCTGGCTGTTGCTGGGAGTCTCGCTGTACTTCCTCGGTGTCTCGGGAGTTCTGGGAGCGGCGCGCTTCCGGCTGCCGGTGATGCCCGTGGTTTGCACGCTGGCCGCGGCCGGAATTGCGCGCCGCAAGGAGAAAGTTGCATGATCTGGATGATGCTGCTGTTGGGGCTGGTGGTAGGGATGGTTTCCGGTGTGGTGGGCATCGGCGGCGGCATTCTGTTTGTTCCCGCGCTGGTGTGGCTTGCAGGGATGAGCCAGCACAAGGCGCAGGGCACTTCGCTAGGCGCGCTGCTGCTGCCGGTGGGCGCGCTGGCCTTTTGGGAGTACTATCGCAATGGCCAGGCCGACCTGCGCATTGCGCTGCTGCTGGCGGTGGGCTTTTTCGCAGGCGGCTACTTCGGCGCGGCGACGGCGGTGCATATTCCCGAGCTTTGGCTGCGGCGGATCTTTGCGCTGACGCTGGTGGCCGTGGGCGGGCGGATGTGGTTTGCGCGGTAACGGCTTCAAGTGCTTGGGCAAAGGCAAACGGCTCTCAATCTTCCCGAAGATAGCGATCAGAGCTGAAATTCTCAAGCGGTTTTTTGTTCTGGAGGGAGCAGGCGCGTTTATGGCCCTGAAGAGCGCAGCATAGGGTTTCGCTTTTAGGCGTGGGCATTTCTCCGGCAGGGAATCGAAGGCCCGGGGCTAAAGCCCCGACTTTTAAGGCATGGTTTCAGGGGCATAAATGCCCCTGCTCCCTCCAAGATGCGAACGGAAACTATCTCACGCCTTCTTCTGCTTGGAATTATCAGAAGATTTAGATGCGTTTTCCGGTGCGCAAGGATGAAACGAAAAACTCCGAGCGCCCCGGCGCGATAAACTAGCCAGAGAGCCATTCCGTGCGCATCCTGACCCGCTACATCCTCGGCGAAATCCTCTCCCACGCTCTGATTGGGTGCGTGCTGTTCACCTTTCTTCTCTTCATGAAGGAACTGGAGCGCATTCTGGAGATGGTGGTGCATAACAGCTCCACCTTCGTCAGCGTGGTCGAAATCATTCTTTTCATGCTGCCCAACATTTTCATGGTGACGATTCCCATGGCGGTGCTGGTGGGGGTGCTGCTAGGCTTCAGCCGGTTGGCGGCCGACAGCGAAGTGATTGCCATGCGCGCCTCAGGGCTGGGCATTGGCTACTTTGTACGCGTGGCTGCGATCGTGGCCGTGGGCGGCACCGTGCTGGGTCTGGCCAACTCGCTGTATCTGGCGCCGCTGGCCAACCAGGCGATCTTGTCGATGAACAAGGAGCTGGCGCAGCAGGCCTCCTATGAGATTGAGCCGCGGGTCTTCGACGAGGACTTTCACAACTTTGTTCTCTACGTGCAAAACGTGAAATCGGGGACCGGCGCGGCGCACTGGGATCGGGTCTTCATGGCCGACACCAGCGATCGCAACAATCCGCAGATCACCACGGCCGGCGCGGCAACCGTCTCCAACGATTCCTCGCAGCAGTTGCTGGTGCGGCTGCGCAATGGATCGCGCCATGAGACCGTGGCCAGCCAGCCGCAGCAATACAACATCTCCACCTTTGACTTTACCGACATGCCGCTGATGCCGGGGCAGCAGAGCGATGTACACTTGGGCCGCCTAGACACGGATATTTATGCCATGCCCATGAGCGCGCTGCGCGAGCGGGGACGGGCGAAGGACGGCAAGCGATTTCAGATCGAGATGCACCGGCGCTTTGCTTTTCCGGCGGCCTGCCTGGTGCTGATGCTGGTGGGCGTGCCTCTGGGCGTGACCTCGCGGCGGGGCGGCAAGAGCTTCGCGTGGATTTTCACCATCCTGCTGGTTTTTATCTACTACTTGCTCTCTTCGATTGGCATAGCGCTGGGCAAGTCGAACTGGATTTCGGCCTTCTTCGCGGTCTGGTCGGCCAACCTGCTGTTTGCCGCGGGCGGCATTTTTCTGCTGTGGCAGATGGCCTCCGGCGGGCGGGTACTGAGTGCGATCACGGCGTGGAGCCAGCGCCTGCAGAGGGCAGAATCAAGCGATTCTGCCAAGCCGCATGGCAACCCGCTTCAAGCTCTGCTGCGCAAGTTACCCGAACGCCCGCAACGCGCCAAGGCGCGTAATGTCTTTCCGCGCATCCTGGACGAATATGTTGTCCGCGAATTTCTTGGAATGTTTTTAATGGTGCTCTTCGGCTTTGTGATGCTGCTGCTGGTCTTCACATTTTTCGATCGAATGGGCGACATTCTGCGCAACCACATAGCGCTTTCGGTGATCGGCGCATACCTGTTCAATCTCATCCCCTTTATGCTTTACCAAATCACGCCTCTGGCGGTGCTGATCGCTGTACTGGTCACCTTCGGCGTGCTGAATCGCAACTCGGAGATCATTGCGATGAAGGCCTGCGGCATCAGCCTGTACCGGCTGGTGATTCCCATCGTCACGATAGGCGCGATTCTCTCCTGCGGCCTTTTTCTCTTTGATCAGTATTATCTTCCGCAGGCCAACCGGCGCCAGGAGGCGCTGTATAACACCATCAAGGGCAAGCCTGCGCAGACCGTGCTGCATCCGGAGCAGAACTGGATCTTCGGCGAGCCGCGCGCGGGCGAAGCGGGCCGCATCTTCTACTACCAGTTCTTTGATTCCCGGAGCAATGAGTTCGCCAATCTCTCCATCTTCGAGTTTGATCCGGCAACCTTTGCGCTCACGCGGCGCATCTTTGCCCAGCGCGCCGCGTGGGATGCGGAGGCCGGCGCGTGGAGCTTCACCAACGGCTGGCAGCGCGAGATTTCAGGCGCCAACGTCACCGAATACCGCCCCTTCCTGAAGACCGTCTTCAGTGAAATTCACGAAGACCCCGGGTACTTCACCAAAGAAAACCTGCAAGCGCAGGAGATGAACTTCGGCCAACTGGACGAGTACATCGGCGACTTGCAGCAGAGCGGCTTTGACACCATGCGCCTCAAAGTCGAGCTGTGGCACAAGATCGCCTATCCGCTGACGACGGTCATCATGGCGATGCTGGCGATTCCCTTCGCACTCTCGATGGGCCGGCGCAGTTCGCTCACCGGCGTTGCGATGGCCATCGGTGTCACTCTTGCTTACATTGTAATCGACAACTTTTTCGGAGCGCTGGGCAACGTGAATTACCTGCCCGCAGTGATGGCGTCCTGGTCCTCGGATGTACTCTTTGGGCTGGTGGGCAGCTATCTGCTGCTGAAGACGCCGACGTAAGCCCTAGATGAAGTCATGATTACCGGATGACATAAAATCTGATAATCTGATTTTATGAGCGTCGAAAGCATCACCGTCACCGAGGCGGCGCGCAACTTTTCCGATTGCGTCAACCGCGTCCGCTATCAGGGCACCTCCTTCGTGCTGCATAAAAACGGCGTGCCCGTGGCCCGGATCGTGCCGGAAGGGCAGAAACCACGCACTGGCCGGGAGATTGCCGCTACGCTGCGCATGGCGCTCAAGGACGTTCATCTCGGTGAAGAAGAGGCTTCGGGTTGGCTCCGCGACATAGAAGAAGGCCGTAGAAACCTGATCCCGCCGGTCGATAAATGGCAATCCTGATTGATTCCGATGTCATCATCGAGGCCGAGCGGGGACGCTTTGATCTTTATGCCTGGCTTGACTCCATGCCGGATGAAGAGTTCAAACTCGCCATGATTACCGTGGCCGAACTTTGGCATGGAGTCGAGCGGGCAACCGGCGCACATCGTGCAAAGCGCCGAGCATTTCAACAGAGGATATTGGCACACTTCGACCTGGCCCCTTATGACGCTGAGGCAGCCTTCGAGCATGCGCGTCTCTGGGCAGAGCTTGAATCCAGCGGAGAGATGATCGGTTCTTACGACGTGATTCTCGCGGCGATTGCTTTGCACACAAAAAGCGCCGTGGCCACCTTCAACGTAAGCCATTTCTCTGCGGTGAAAGGCCTTAAAATCATCCAGCCAAAGTAGCCATCCGGCCTGTCCCCGTACAATAGAGCCATGTTCCGCGATCTGGCCCCGCTCTCGAGCTATCTGCGCCGCTACCGCTGGGGATACCTGTGGGGGACGCTTGCCTGCGTCTGCACCAACACCATTTGGGTCTTCTTTCCCCAGGTGATTCAGTGCGCCATCGATTCAACGAGCCTCGGCGCCAGCCGCAGAGACATCCTGCGCTTTGCCGGCCTGCTGGTCGGCATCGCGCTGCTCAAGGGCGTCTTCCTCTACGCGCAGCGCTGGATTTTGATCGGCATCTCGCGGGAGATTGAGTTCGACCTGCGCAACGACCTCTTCAAAAAGCTGGCGCGGCAGGACACGGGCTTCTATCAGCGCTATCGCACCGGCGACATCATGGCCCGTTTGACCAACGACCTGAACGCCGTGCGCATGCTGCTCGGCCCTGCGCTGATGTACTCGGCCAATACCGTCTTCTTCACCGTGGGCGCGCTGTTTTTTCTGCTGCGCATCAGTCCCTGGCTGACGCTGGTGGCGTGGGCGCCGATGCCGCTGGCCAGCATCCTGGTGCAGTACTTCGGCAGCCGCATTCATGACCGCTTCGAGCGCATCCAGGCCAGCTTCTCCGAGATCAGCGCGCAGGCGCAGGAGAACTACTCCGGCGCGCGGCTGGTGCGCGCCTTCGCCCGCGAAGAATCGCAGATCGGCCTCTTCGAGCGGCTCAACCGCGAGTACATCGCACGCTCGCTGCGGCTGGTGCAGTTGATGGGAATGCTCTGGCCGACGCTGGAGTTCATCCTCGGCGTGGCGATGATTATTACGCTGCTGACCGGCGGGCATCTGGTGGTTGCGCATCGCATCACGATCGGCCAGTTCGTCGCCTTCAATACGTATATGGTGATGCTGATCTGGCCGATCATCGCCGTGGGCTGGGTGGTGAATATCTACCAGCGCGGCACCGCTTCGGTGAAGCGCATCGACGAACTGCTGCAGGCCGAGCCGCTGATCGACGATCGCGCCGCCGACGCTGCGATTGCCGCCGATACGGTTTTGCGCGGAGAGATTGAATTCCGCGATTTGAATTTCAATTATGGCGATGCGCCGGTACTCCGAAGCATCTCGCTGAAGATTCCCGCCGGCTCGAGCTTGGCGATTGTCGGGCCGACCGGCTCGGGAAAATCCACACTTGTGAACCTGATTGCGCGGCTCTATGAAGCGCCGGAAGACTCTCTGTTGATCGATGGCCGTCCGCTGCGCGCATACCCTCTGGCGGTGCTGCGGCGCAACATCGGCATGGTGCCGCAGGAGACGTTTTTATTCAGCGCGACGATCCGCGAGAACCTGGCCTTCGGGGTTCCCGAGGCCAGCGCGGAAGAACTGCTGCGGGCCGCCGAGGCGGCGCATATTCGCAAGGAGTTCGAGGAATTTCCGCAGGGCTTTGAAACCATGGTGGGCGAGCGCGGCGTGACGCTGAGCGGCGGACAGAAGCAGCGCGCGGCGATTGCGCGGGCGCTGTTGCGGCGGCCGGCGATTCTGATTCTCGATGATGCGCTGGCCAGCGTGGACACCTACACGGAAGAGCGCATCTTGAGCGGCCTGGGCAATTACACCACGAGAGCGACCACGATCCTCATCTCACATCGCGTCTCCACGGTGCGCAACGCCGATCAGATTGCGGTGCTGGACCACGGAAGGATTGTGGAACTGGGACGGCACGATGAACTGCTGGCTCGTGATGGCTACTACGCCAGCCTTTACAGCAAGCAACAATTGGAAGAGGAATTGACCGTCGCCGGATGACTGAGGCTTTTCACAAATACATTGGAATGGCGCGGAGCAGGAGCGCCGTCCCTACGGGACTCCGGTTGGATATTTTGGGGCGCCCACCCAGCGCTGAAGCGCTGGGCTAATAACCGCTGCGCCTACGGCGCGGGCGCTTGGTTGTCGGAGGCGACGCTTGGTTGCTGGAGACAGCGCTTAGTTGTCGGAGGCGGCGCTTGGCTGTCGGAGGCGGCGCTTGGCTGTCGGAGGCGGCGCTTGGTTGCTGGAGGCAGCGCTTGGTTGCTGTCGATAAGGAACACAACTTTACAAGCCTCTTTGAGGGGCCACCAAGTATCTAACCTCCGGCTTTAGCGGGAGATAGTTTCTCTCTGATCCCTGATGATTGATCCCTGATCTCTGTTCTCTGCTTTCACGCATTCCACCGGGAGCCGCCAACGGTTTCCGCGCCATACTCGGCGCCGCCAAAGGCCGATGAATTGAGATTGTTCACCTGCAGCGGAGCGGGATTGACGGCCGGATCATGGGCCACTTGCCGCCACGCGTCGCGCACATTCTTGACGCACTCGATAGCGTGCTCGAACTTCTGCGCGGAGGCCGCCTGCGAGGCTTGCAGGATCTGGGCGAAGATCGAAGCATAAAATTCGCTGAGCACCTGCGCGGGCCGGCCGCCCACATCCATGCGTAGCCGCGCTTGCAAGTGGATGATGATGTCCAACGCGCGCTTGACGGCAGTCCGGCGCGCCTCCGCGTCGCCCCGCTCGACGGCCGCCGAGGCCGCATAGAGAAAACGCAGAATGCCGTCATAAAGAGCCACAACCAGATCAACCGCCGAGGCGCTGTCCAGCGCGTGTTCCTGATAACCGTTCATGGGGAAGAATCTCCTTAGCCGTTCTGTTGCTGGTTATAGCCGGTGATCGCCGAGTAAAGCTCGTTGACCTGCTCCAGCATTGTGGGGATGGATTGAATCGTCTGGTTGGCGGTATTCAATTCCTTCGTCAGGCTCGATTGCTCCGCGGAAATCAAAAGATCTTCCTTGGAGATGTCGGCATTCAGCGTGGATTCGATGCTGCTGTTGGAACTTAAGGCAAGCGACAGAACACCTGTCACCGAACTGCTTCCGGCATTGCCCAGCATGGTGTTGAAGGTCTGGCCCCAACTGTTCGTATTCTGGAAAAATCCCACCACCCCGCTGAAGTCCGAATTCAAAACAGAATCCATGCTGGCCGCATCAAAGGTCATCGTGCCGTCATTGTTCACGCTGATACCCATGCCGGTCAGGCTGTTGATGTCCGTGGATTTGGTGTAGCTGATCGCCGAGGTGGTGGTGTTGGTGGCGTCGAGAATGTTGGAGGTCACAGTCATGTCGCCGGCCGTTCCCAACGTCTCCGACTGCAATTGCAGGCTGTAGCTTCCATCGTTGTTCTGGATCACCGAGGCATTCACTCCGATGTTGGCGCTGTTGATGGCCCCGGCCAGCCCCGCAAGATTGTTGCTGGGTGAGCCGGTCGAAGCTGGCGGCACGGCAATGGTTTGCGCGTGGCCGGAACCCACCTGAAGGGTGATGGAGCCGGTGAGAGCATCGCTTTTGCTGGGAATGCCGTCCAGCGTGCCGATGTCCACGGGTAATCCGCTATTCGTGCCTGAGTCGGTGTAGGCGAGCGCCGTGTCGCTGGTGGCGTTGATGCCGGAACTGATCGTCAACGCTCCGGCAGTTCCCGAGGTCTGTGAAGCCAGCGTTAGCGTCGATTCTCCGTAGCTGGTCACGACGTTGGCCGAAACTCCCAGGCCGTCGGCGACAAGCCCCGAAATCACGGACATCGCTCCAGCGATGCTGGGGGCGCCAGAGGTCAGCGTCAGGGTCTGCGCGCCATGAACCGTTGTCAGATTGGCCGTGAAGCCGAGGTTGGCAGACAAGGCAGGAGTCACAGTCAGCGTTCCGGCGCTGCCGCTGGTGCCAGAGGTCAGCGTCAGGGTCTGCGTGCCGTCCGCGGCGGTCGTTAGATTGGCCGTGAGTCCGAGACTATGATCGCCGTTGATTGTGCTGGCCAGACCAGAGAGCGTGTTCACCCCGCTCCCGGTGTAAAGGGTATTGGCCGCCGCCCCGCCACTCGGCACCGCGCCAATGACGATATTCTCCGCCGTGCCGAAGCCTGCCAGAACCTGGATCGAGCCAGTAAGCTGAGCGCCGGGGACTGCCGTCATCGTGGCCGTGGAAGTTGTCGCTGCGGTGCTTCCTGAAGCATCCGTGCCCACCGTCACCGAGGCATGGACCGTCGTGCTGGCGTCGTTGATGGCGCTGGCCAGCCCGGAGAGCGTGTTGATGCCGCTGCCTGTATAGATGGTGTTGGCAGCCGCACCCGACGCGGGTTGGGCACCGATCACTATATTTTCTTTCACGCCGGGATTGTCTTTCGTCCCGGGGACGACTTGAACGGTGAGCATGCCGGAAAGCGCGTCATGGCTGTTGATAAGACCCGTCAGTGTGCCACTGGAATTTCCCCCGCCGCTTGCCGCTGCCGTGAATTTCAGATCGGTCTGCTGGTTGGCGGCGTTGATGGCGTCGGAGAGCCCGGAGAGCGTATTGACCCCGGTGCCGGTGTAGTAGGTATTGGCGAGCGGCGTGGCCGGCGCGCCTCCCATCACAAACGTCTGTGTCGGCCCATCTCCCACCGCGACGGTCATCGAACCGGCCAGCGTCGTATTGGTATTGGCGGAGACCGAGGTCAGCGATCCCGTGGGACTCTTCATATTCAGCCCGCTCAGCAACTGCTGCTGCAAGAGCGAAAGCGTGGGAGAGCCGAAGAGTGGCTCGGCATTGTTGGAGCTATCCAGCCCCTCCTGCTGGTTCACGCCGCTGATCAGCGAATTGTAGTCGCTCACCATCTGCGCAAACGCGCTTTCCACACCACTGTTGTCGTTGGCGATCACCACCTGTATCTGCTGCAGGCTTTGATCCGATTCCACGGCGCTGGGGGCCAGCAACTGAAAGGTCACGCCGGGAATCAGATTGGCCACGGTATTCGAGGAACTGGTCAGCGCCACGCCATCGACTGTCAGGTTGGCATCCTTGCCCGTTACCGTCGAGTTGTAGCCTAACGCCATGCTGGTATCAACAATGCTGGAGGCTACGTTCAGTGTTCCCGCCGTTCCAGCGGTTCCCGATGTCAGTTTCAGGCTCGATGATCCGTCGCTGTTGGTCACAATCGAGGCCGTAACCCCAATGCCAGCCGTGTTGATCGCGCTCTTCAACTCGGTGAGCGTGTTGATGCCGCTGCCGGTATAAAAGGTATTGGCCGCCGCGCCGCCGCTGGGCTGCGCGCCGATCACAATTTTCTCAGTCGTGCCCGAGCCCACCTGCACGGAGATCGAGCCGGTGAGCGTGTCGCTCAGGTTGGTGATAGGCGTCAGAGTTCCGGTTGAAGTCACCGAACTGCTTCCCGCCGTGCCGCTGTAACTGAGGGCCGCCTTGGTATCGGTGATCGTATTGCCGGTTACACTGATGTTTCCGTTGGCGCCGGAGGTGCTGGATACCAGGCTCAGCATCGATCCCGATGAATCCGTCAGCACGCTGGCGACGATGCCCACCCCCGAAGAGTTGATCGTCGAGGCGAGGCCGGCCAGCGTGTTGTTGGAGGAGTTCAGCATCACGGTCAGTGCCGTGCCCGTGCCTGCCTGCAGCGTGATGGAACCGGACAGCGTATCGCTGGCATAGCTGATGCGCGCCAGATAGCCGCTGGAGGTCGCGGCCAGATTGCTGACCGTGACCACATGCGTGCCGGCTACCGCCGCCGAAGTCGCTGCCGAAAGCGTCAGCACATTCTGGTCGGAACTGGAACCCAGCTTCTGCGACATGGTGCCGGTAAATTCCGTCAGCGTGCTCAGGTCGTTGGAGAGATTGGAAAACAGCGTTCCCAAGCTGGAAATGGCCGTGTCCTGGCTCTGCAAGGTCGTCAACTGCGTCTTCCAGGGCTGCTCGACATTCTGCAGGTTACTGACAATCTCCGCCACCGTTGAACTGACATTAAAGCCGGTTCCGCTGGTTGCCGCGCCAAAGTTCAGACCTACAGTGCCCATTTTGCCCTCCGTCCTGGTTGGAGCAGCCGAAGAACCAACCGAATGCTGAAATAAATTAGTGAATATTCATGGACTTTGTTTTGGAAATAGACAGCGCTTTCCATCGCCTGCATTCTTTCGAGTCAACCCTTTCATCGGCCTTCTCTCCTGCGGCTTTAGGGCTGTATCTGGAAAACCGGTCAGGAGATTTCTCTCTCAGATAAATAAAAAGAAGGGCGCCCTTGCGAGCGCCCTTCCTGGGTAAAGGCACAACTTCCCAACTACGAGGTTATTGCAGCAGCTTGGTGACTTCCTGCTGGATGCTGTTGGCCTGGGCCAGGGCGGCAATGCCGGTCTGCGAGAGGATCTCGTACTTGGACATATTGGAGGTAGCCGAGGCGTAGTCGGTAGCCTGCACCGCGTTCTGCGCCGCCTGCACATTCTCCTGTTGGGTACTGAGCACCTGGCTGACGGCGTTCAGGGTGTTGATCTGGGCGCCGATGTAGCCGTCCTGGGCGGCCACGTCGGTAATGGCCGCGTTGAGGTTTGTCAGGGCAGCCTGAGCGTCGGTCTGGTTGGACAGATCGGTGGCGCTAAGGCTGACTCCGGCGCCGTCCGAGTAGCTGATGGTAGCCACGCCGTTGGCGCCGCCGCTATTGGCAACGAAGTTGGTGTAGGCCGCGCTGGCGCCGACGGGCGCGGATTGCGTGGAGGAATCAAAGAGGGCATGGGCCCCGGTGGAGTTGGAGAGTCCGACGTTGAACGCGGAGTTCGCCGTATAACTTAGTCCGACGCCGGTCATGGTGTCGGCAACGTTGGTAGTTGGGGAGACAAAGTTCCCAGCCGCGCCATAGGTGTCCGAGGTCATCGTGATGCTGCCATTCGCATAGGCCGCATGGACCCCGTACGGATCGACCTGATTGCCCAGGGCGCCGGTGTTGATCTCGTTCACCAGATCCTGGACGGTCATTCCATTGTTCACGGTGACCGCTTCCGGCGTGCTGTTCATCGTAAAGCTGATGGTGCCGTTGGAGAGCGTATCGGAGACCGAGCGGAAGCCGCTGAGTGTAGCGCTGGCAGCGGTATTTCCGAGGGTATCGTTGAGGGTGTTGGCGCCAACGCTGATCGGCGTATTCACATCGCTGGTCATCGTCAGGGAGAGTCCGGTGCTGACGACTTGCGCGCGGATTCCGAGGGTGGCGTCGGCGGAGGTGATGGCGGTGGCCAGAGACTGCAGCGTGGCGCCGCCGTTTCCGGTTCCGCCCATGGTGAAGATTTCAGGTCCGCCGGTGCCGGTCAGCACGATGCTGCCTGTGAGTACGTCGCTGCCTTGAGCCGAGGTCAGCGCACCGGCCAGGACAACAGTTGCGTTGGAGGCTGTTCCGGGGGTTCCCGCCGAGCCGGTGCCGCCGACCAGCGTTTCGGTTGCGGTATCTTTCAGCGTTGGCGTTCCCACCACGGTAATGGAAGTTGCCGAAGAGGTTGACTGCAAGTACAGCGCGCCGTTCACCACGCTGGCGTTCAATCCGATGGCGCTGGCGGTGATGGCGCTGGCCAGATTCTGCAGGGTGGTGCCGTTGGTGTTGATGGAAGTGGCCGTCGAATATGCGTTGGAGGAGGCCATGGTGAAGGTGTAGTTGCTGCCGCCGTTGTTGAGCACGATGGCGCCGTTCAGCGCGTCGGCCGCGCCGATATGCTCATCTGCCCCGAGGATCGCGGAGGCGTTGGTTGCCGGGACCACTTGCGCGCCGGGGGCCACGTCCACGCTGGCGCCATAGTTGTCTTTCAGTGTGCTAGCCACATCGGAGATGGTGCTGGCAGTGTTGTTCGAGGTGACGGTCAGTCCGTTTGCGCCCACAACGGCGGAGAGGCCGATTCCGGAAGCGCCGCTATAGGTGCCGCTGGAGTCGTCGTTGATGGCCTGCGCCAGAGCGCCGAGCGTGTTGCCATGGACGGTGATGGCGTTGGTGCCCAGACCAGACTCGGCGGCTGCTCCGCCGATGACGAATACGGTGTCAGCGCTGCCGGCGAAGCCACTGTTCTTGATGGTGATGCTGGTGCCCGTGGTGAGCACGTCGCTGGCGGAGTTATCCGTGCCCGTGCCGAAGGTGACGTGCGCGCCTAGCGCCTGGGTGACAACCGCCGCTCCCTGTGAGCCTTGCCCAGCCGTCTCGGCAACCGTGTCCGTCAAGGCCGAGGTCGCGGCCAGGCCGGTGGCGCCGGTGACGGACGACTGCAACTCGATGCCGCCGGTGGAGGCATCCCGAACCGCGATCAGGCCAAGATCTTTGGCTCCAAGTGGAGTTCCGTTGCCTTCCTTGTTGATTGCCGCGAGCAGGTCGGTGAGATTTGTGGAATTGATGTTGATGGTGTTGTTGTCGGTACCGCCGCCTGCAACTCCAATCGTATTGGCCGCGCTCGAGTTCATCACGAAGGTGTCGGTGGTGGTGAATGTGCCGGCGAGGTTTTTGTTGGTGATGACGATGGATCCGGTGAAAGCGCCGCTTTGCGCCGCGCTGCCGTTGCCCAGGAGCGTGCCGCCGTCGGTCAAGGCCACGGTGCCCGTTAAGTAACCGCCTACCGACAACGGGTTGGTGAAGTTGAACGTGGAGGTGTTGCTCAGGCCGGTCGAGTTGACGCCGATCACGGTGCCTAGTGTGCTGGTGGTAAAGGTGAGTGCGTTGTTATCCGCGCCCATGGCCGCGGTGATGTTCAGCGCGGTTGTCAGGGCTGCTGCGCCGGTGATTCCCGACGTTCCGTTGATGGCGTTCATCAGGCCGGTGAGGGTGCTGGCTGCGGTGGAGAGGTTGATGGTGGCGCCACTGGCAGAGGCTGTGGCGTTGTTCATGGTGATGGTCAACGCGGTTCCGGGGTTGCCGTTCGAGAGCACGATGCTGCCGGTGAGCGCATCGCCCGTGCCGGTGACCGGGTCATTGTTGGTATCATGCGTAATCACCGAGGCCATGGTGAAGCTGGCGCCCGCGCTGGCCGATCCGGCATTGACCGGGACCGCCGCCGTGACGCTGCCCGCGCCGACGGCTGGTGTATTGTCCACCAGCGAACTGACCGCGTTGATGGTGGTACCCGTTGTGGCCGAGGTGAGCACGATCTGGTTGTTGACCAACTGGGCGCCGTTGACGGCGATTCCGGCGGCCGCCGCGTTCGTGTTGATCAGGCTCAGCATATTCGTGATCGTGTCGTTGCCGCCGCCTGTGTAGAAGTGCGTGGCGTCGTTGGTGCCCGCGCCCACGGCATAGGTGATGGCCGTTCCCGGAGCATCCGTGCTGCCGTTGGTGATGACGATGCTGGAGGTGGTGGTGAGCGTGTCGGTGCCAGCAGCATACCCGGCGGTTGCCCCGCCCGCGCCATTGACCATGCTCAGCGTAGTGGTTCCGACGGTGGCCGGCGTGGATGCGGAGCCATTGACAACCGAGCTGAGTCCGAGTCCAGGAGTGGCCGTCAAATTCGTGGCATTGCCGGCAATGGTGGTGTTCTCTGTGTTCGATACCAGCGAGAGGCCGGAAGAGGTTACCGAGGCGGAGACTCCCAGTGCGACCGCGCCGAGCGAACTGCCATTAAGCGCGTTGGCCAGGCCGGTCAGCGTGCTGTTGGCGGTGCTGATGTAGATCTGCGTGGCGCTGTTGGTTCCCACCGCGTTGTTCATCGTCACGGTGACGTTGCCGCTCGTGCCGTTGGAGAGAACCAGGCTGCCGCTGAGCGGAGCGGCGGCGGCGTTGGCGCCGATTCCGGAGATCCCCAATGTGGCCGTGGCGTCGGTGCCGGCGATGGTGGCCGCGCCCGTTGTGCCAACGGTAAAGCTGAGAGCGACCGGGTTGCCGGAGGCGACCGTGGCGCTGATCGTCGGGGTCGACGCGCCGAGCGTTGGGGTGACCGTCAGCGTGCCTGCGTTGGCGTTCTGATCGGCCAGCGAGAGGCTCTGCACACCTGCGCTATTGGTGACGACGGTCGCGACCACCTGCGTGCCGCCGTTGCCGGAATTGGCCGCGGAGGCGTTGTTGATCGCCGTAGCCAAATCGCCGAGCGTCTGAATGCTCGATGTGACCGCGATGGAGATGGCCGTCTGCGAGCCGGACTGAATGGCAATCGTCTGACCTTGGGTGAGCAGATTGGTAGCCCCGGTGCCGCTCAGGTTCAGCGTGCCGCTGGTGCTGGTTGTGCTTGGATCGACACCGACTGAGACAAGGCCTCCAGTGATCTGAATACCGGTCTCGGTTCCGCCCCCGGCGACGCCGGCTTGGGCTTGCGTGGTGAAACTTGCGCTCAGGCCCATCCCGGATGCGTTGATGGCGCTCATCAAGCCACTGGCCGTGTTGGCAAAGCTGGTGCCTGTTCCGACGGTAATGGTGGTGCTGGCCGCAGTCTTGGTGTCGCCCGCGCCACTCACCAGATAATTGACGTTGATCGTGGTCGTGCCGCTGGTATTCAGATCGTCGGTCGCCTGCGCATTCTTGGTGCTGCTCGACAGATTGATGAAGACGCTGTTCGAGCCGCCGCTATAGGCCATCACGCCTTGCGTGTCGCCCAGGTTGGACGAGGACAGCGACCGGATGTTCAATTGGTTGATCGACGATCCGGAGGTCGAGCTGTCGCCCGTATAGATGTTGGTTTGGGAATTGAAGACATTTTGACCGTTGTAAGCGGTTGTCGAGCCAATGTTCGAGATTTCCGACAGAATCGACTGGTACTCCTGGTTGGCCGCCGTATCCTGGCTGGAGTTGAGGGTGCCGTTCGAGGCTTCGGTAGCCAGCGTCACGGCCCGGTTAAGCAGGCTTGTCACTTGAGAAAGGGCGCCATCAGCGACCTGAAGTAGACCCACGCCCTCGGTTGCATTGGTTTTTGACTGGGTAAGAGCCATCTGGTTGGCCTGCAGGCCATCCACCAGTGAAAGACCGGCTGCGTCATCCGCGCCGGAGTTGATCTTTGATCCGGAAGACAACTGACTCAACACATTGGACAGACTATTGTTTGAGTTGTTCAGATTGTTTTCCGCATAAATCGCATTGAGATTGTTCAAGACACCCAGGGACATGGGGTTCTCCTTTTAGACGCGTGGATTTACGGTTCTTCCTGGATGTGCGCCCATTTTCTTTGCTTACCCTGGGTCGCTGCCTCCGGTTTGATACCCGTCGCATCTGGCCACTTCTTCGGCTTGGGAGTGGGTGGCTTTATCTTTTTGCTTTAGTGTCCGGCTGCGGGACACTCATAATTAGTCTTTCGTAATCTATCACCCTTTTTCCTTATTTTTTCCGCTCCTCCGCCGATAAGCCTTTGGAAGGAGTTGCAAGGCAATGATCGAACTGACACGGCTCAACGGCACTCCCATCGTACTCAACAGCGACTTGATCAAGACCGCCGAGGCCTCTCCCGACACTATGCTGACGCTGATTACCGGAGAAAAGCTGATAGTGCGCGAGGATACGGCGGAAGTGATGGAACGGGTGCTGGGCTATCGCTCCCGCTTGCTGGCCTCGGTGGCCAAGCGGCTGCCCACCTATGGGGAATTGCAGAGGGCGGTCTCGCTGACCAGTCTGGATTTTTCCGAGAAGCCAAAACCTGCTTCCGGAGCGGCGGCGCGCGGGCCGCAGGACAGTGAATAAGCAAGGAAACCAAGTCTCCGCAAATGAAAGCGCGAGGAGCGACTCATGGATAAAGGAAGTGTGGGCGGAGTCTTGCTGGCGATTGCAGGCATCGTGGCCGGATTGCTGATCGAAGGCGGCAATTTGGGTCAGGTCTTGCAGCCGACCGCGGCGCTGATCGTCTTCGGCGGCACCATGGGCGCGGTGCTGTTGCAGTTTCCCCTGCCCACGGTGGTGGCCGCCTTCGGCAGCCTGGCGCACGTCTTCAATGCGCCCCGCAAGCACAATGACCAACTCGTTCAGATGCTCTCCGGGTTCGCCAACAAGGCGCGGCGCAATGGCGTCGTCTCGCTGGACAGCGACCTGCAGACCATCCAGGATCCCTTTCTGAAGCAGGCCCTGATGCTGGCCGTGGATGGGACAGAACCGAACGAATTGCGCAAAATGATGCGCGTCAGCCTGGACAGCGCCATAGAGATCGACGAACGCCTGCCAGCAGTCTTTGATGCGGCCGGCGGATTCTCGCCGACCATCGGCATTCTGGGCGCGGTGCTTGGACTGATACAAGTGATGCAGCACCTGGACAACATTCAGGAAGTGGGACGGGGCATCGCGGTGGCCTTCGTGGCCACCATCTACGGCGTGGCCGCCGCCAATCTCTTCTTCCTCCCCTTTGCCGGCAAGATGCGCATCCGCATGCACGACGACCAGCAACGGCGCGAGATGATGCTGGAGGGCGTCATCGCCATCCTCGAAGGCATCAATCCGCGCATGCTCGAAGTCAAGCTGGCCGGCTTCATTCATGACCCGCAAACCAAGCAAAAGGGGCGCGCGGCATGATGCGAGAGCGGCGCAAAGTGCATATCAGCAGGGACCGCTGGCTGGTCTCCTACGCCGACTTCATCACTCTGCTCTTTGGGCTCTTCGTAGTGCTTTTTGCCTTTGCCAAAGCCGATCAGAAAAAGCCCTTGCAGGTCTCCGAGGCCATCGACGCCGCCTTCCACGCGCTGGGCATCTTTCCCGACGCCTCGCGCTTTCCCTCCAAAATGGCCAGCGGCGCCGCCGGCAAGGACGCCGCGGCCATCCCCTTGAATATCGTGATGGGTGAGGATGTGCTCTCTCCCGCGCGGGTAAAAGATGATCTGGAGCGCATTCACAAAGAACTGGAGCAGACCCTCTCCAACCAGGTGGCCACGCACACCGTCTCGATGAAGATGGGGCGCGACGGCCTGGTGATCAGCCTGCGCGAGGCCGGCTTCTTCGACTCAGGATCGGCCACACCCAAGCCGCAGACGCGCACCACGCTGGAGGAGATCGCCACCGCGCTGGGCCGCACACCTTACGATCTGCGCATCGAGGGCCACACCGACAACATTCCTATCCACAACGCCGCGTTTGACTCCAACTGGGAGCTCTCTTCGGCCCGCGCCACCAGCATCGCCCGTCTCTTCCTCGAGATGAAAACCATCACTCCCGACCGCATCTCGGCCGCCGGCTTTGCCGAGTTCCATCCCATCGCCAGCAATGCCACCGCTGAGGGCCGCGCGGAGAACCGCCGCGTGGATATTGTCGTCCTGCCGCGCACCAAAATTGATTTATCCGTGCCCGGACTCACGCATCCCACTGGCGAATGGCGCAAGATCACCGACGGCGATGCTCCGGCGGCTGGAAAACCTTGATAGCGGAGTTAGCGGAGTTAGTCCGGATAACTCCGCTCCCGCTCTACTCCACCCCCAGCACCTTCACAATGACGCGCTTGCGCCGCTGCCCATCGAACTCCGCATAAAAAACCCGCTGCCAGGTTCCCAGGTCCAACTTGCCATTGGTCACCGGCAGCGTCGTCTCATGATGCAACAGCAGCGACTTCAGATGCGCGTCGCCATTGTCCTCGCCGGTCTGATGGTGCTTGTAATCGGGCCGCGCCGGGGCCAGTTCCTCCAGCCACTTGCCTATATCCTCGATTAGCCCGCTCTCCAGATCATTCACATAAATCGCGGCGGTAATGTGCATTGGCGAAACAAAGCACAGCCCGTCGCGCACTCCGCTGCGCCGCACAACCTGCTCCACCTGGTCGGTGATATGCACCATCTCGCGCCGCTTGCGCGTCTCAAATACCAGATACTCGGTGTGACTCTTCATTCATCCTCCCTTGAATACCACTCCGTACAACTATCATCTCCGAACTACTGTCATCCTGAGCAAGCGCAACGAGTCGAAGGACCTGCGTTTCGTGCTTGCCCGGGAGTCTCATCCCTCACAACTCGGGTATATACTCGTGTGTGCACGAGGAAAATTGAATGGTCCGGTTACGAATTGTTTTTGCCCCTATACTCCTGCTTCTCTTCCTGAGCGGACTTGCCGCACAAACCGATGTTTCGCCAGCTACGGCCGACGAACGCAAACACGCCCTCGAGCTTTTCGATCAGTACAAGTTGACCGAGGCCCTTCCCCTGCTGGAAAAGCTCGCCGTCGAACTTCCCAAGGATGTGGTGATTCAGGAGCGGCTGGCTGTCGCAGTCTTCAATACGTCGGGCGGCATTGAAGATCCCGAACGGCGCAAGCAACAGAGGTTGAGGGCCCGTGCGTTGCTGCTTCACGCCAAGGAAATGGGGGACAATAGCAACTTGCTCCAGATTCTTCTGGATGCGATTCCGTCGGACGGAAGCGAGTCCTCTTTCTCCTCGGATACTAATGTCGAGCAGGTTATGCGAAAGGCCGAGTCCGCATTCCATTCCGGCGACCTCGCCAAGGCTCTGGAAGGCTACTCCCAAGCGCTGGTTTTGGACCCCAAACTCTATGAAGCGGCCTTGTTCGGCGGCGATGCGCTCTACAAGATGAAGCAGTACGACAAGGCTGGCGAATGGTTTACCCAGGCGATACAGATCAATCCCAACGCGGAAACCGCTTATCGCTACTGGGGCGACTCGCTGATGGCCGAAGGCAAGATGAGCGATGCGCGGGCTAAGTTCATCGATGCGGTGGTGGCCGAGCCATACGGGAAAAGGTCGAGTATCGGTATCCAGCAGTGGGCGGAACGGAATAAAGTGCGCTTCACCGTGCCGCGTATTCAGTCGCCGAATTCGGTCAAGCCCAACGACAAAGGCATCACGTTGACCGTGGACTCCACTGCTCTGGACAGGAAAGATGGCAGCGACGCCTGGATGATCGCCGACATGACCCACATGCTATGGCAAAGCGAGACGTTCAAGAAGGAGTACCCCAACGAAAAGGAATACCGCCATTCTCTTAAAGAAGAAACGGAGAGGCTTGATCTCGTGGCGGAATCTTTACAGCAGTTGATCAAAGATAAGAAGGTCAAGAATCTCGACCCCAATCTTGCCATGCTGCTGAAGTTAAAGGAGTCTGGGTTGGTTGAGGCCTACATCCTGATCTCTGCCGCCGACCAGGGGATTGCCCAGGACTATGTTGCCTATCGTGAGCAACACCGCGATAAGCTGCGCCAATATCTTGACGAGATTGTCGTGCCCAAAGTGTAGAGGCTCGCTGATTACCAAATTCGGATCTTCGGATCTGGCAATCAGCGAATCTCAATTGCCCGGCGCCCCATCCTTTCAAGTTTTTTTGAAAAGGATGGGAGACCACGAACCCCGCCAACTCCGCCAGATGCACGACCAACTCGCGGCTGCATACGGCCCGCAGCATTGGTGGCCGGCAGAGACGCGCGTTGAGACGATCTTGGACGCTTATCTGACACAAAACATCGCCTGGAAAGCCGTCGAGCGCTCGCTCTAGAATCTGCGCGCCCACCTGCCGAGACTGCGGTACCCCGCCCTAAAGGAATCAGGAAAGCTTGCGGGAACGGGCTAAGCCGACAATGCTGATCAGCCCGGTGCCCAGCAAAAGGAAAGAGTTGGGCTCAGGCACCGCAGGATTATCGAAGCTTGAATACACCGTGCCACTTGCGGCGCTGTAGCCGCCACCTGGCGTCAGCACGTCAATATAAAGCGGCCCTGAGCCTGAATAGTTGAAATTGGGCGTCAAGTAGGGCGGCGCTGCGTTGGGGGCATATGCATTTCCTCCGCCTAAAATTCCCTCTTCGATCGTGACTTGGTCCCCTGGATTGAATGTGAGGACGTTCGTTGCTGTTCCTGAGCTGTAGAGAAAATTGTCCCAGGAACCGTTCACTATCAGTTCATCGGTAAGGGCAGCTTGAGCGCTAGCTGTATAAAAAACGGAGGAGGTGAAGACGTCCGTGAACTGAATATTCACAGGCCCAGTGCCGGTTATCGTGAGGGTATCTTCGTAAAATGCCAAGGGAGACCCCCCAACATCAAACCCGGGAGTGCCATACTCCCCGACATGGCCAAGGGCACCGTTGGTAATGGTGTTGTTCACCGTGCCGGATCCGCTCACAGACAGGTTGCCATAATCGGATGTTTCGGTCATCGTCCCAGTAAAGTTCGCGCCCGTGCCAAAGGCAAATGTATTACTGATTGTATTCGTGATGGGGCCCGACGTCTGGAGCCCGGTGTTTCCACAATTTGGGGATCCTGCCGGGGGGTTTAGACACCATTGATTCTGAAGTCCAACGGATCCTGCGAGGGCTGGCTGAACAGCCAAGGTGCCGAGAATGGCGACGAGGGTAACGATGGCCATAGAGTGCCACCGGGAAACCGAACCCCATTTGTTTATCTTCAAGGAATCACCTCTTTCAAATTGCG
This sequence comes from uncultured Occallatibacter sp., assembly GCA_964450895.1. Lineage (GTDB taxonomy): Bacteria > Acidobacteriota > Terriglobia > Terriglobales > Acidobacteriaceae > Telmatobacter. The sequence continues at coordinate 24,111 of CAYVGW010000012.1, forward strand.
CCCTCGGCGCCTCGGTTGGAGTGGAACTACAGACGCCGCCGATTCTATTTGCGCTATCTATTGCGGCTGACTTCCTGCTTGAGATGCAGACGGAATTGTGATGCACATCACAGTTAATAACTTATACCAACCCTGCTGCGAAGATGTCAATTTAATATTCAGGTAATTTTCTAGCGATCATTTGGCTCATTCATCCCAGTATCCGGAATTGTGCGGGATGGGTGGAATGCTAGGAACCCCGGTCGGAAACTTGCCAACTCCGCTATCCTAATGCCAGCCGTGACCCCCACCCCGCCCACTCCCGCCCGCCGACTCCGCCAGATGCACGACCAGCTCGCCGCTGCCTACGGCCCGCAGCATTGGTGGCCGGCGGAGACGCGTTTTGAGATGATCCTGGGCGCTTATCTGACACAAAACACCGCCTGGAAGGCCGTCGAGCGCTCGCTTGAAAATCTACGCGCGGCGGGAGCGCTCACCCTAGAGGGCCTGCGTTCGCTCCCGCTGGCGGAATTGCAGCGCCTGATTCAGCCCTCCGGCTTTCACTCGCGCAAGGCCCCCGCGCTGAAGGCTTTTCTGTCCATGCTCGACGCCGAGTTCGGCGGCTCCCTGGATGCTCTGGCCGCCGCTCCCACGGCAGCTTTGCGCGCCCGCCTGCTCTTGCTGCCCGGCGTAGGCCCGGAGACCGCTGACGCCATCCTGCTCTACGCGCTCGGCCATCCGGTTCCCGTGGCCGACGAGTATCTGCGCCGCGTGGCCGAGCGCCACCAGCTTCTGGCGCCTTCGCCAGGCCGTAACCGCAAGGGCTACAACGCGCTGGCCGATTTGACCCGCGCCGCCTTCGCCGCCGATCCGAAGGAAAACCAGGCGCAACTTTTCAATGAGTTTCACGCTCTGATCGTTGCCGTTGGCAAGGCGCACTGCCGGCGAACCGCCCAATGCGCCGGTTGCCCGTTGACCGCGGATTTGAAGACCTGCCTAAAAGTTGCAATTTAGGTGCATTTGTTCCTGCTCCGGCAGTCAGCAGGCCGTGATCCGCGCTACGATGAGAGAGACACGTATTGGAGAGAAACGATCCTATGGGGCAATCCAGTTCAACCATGCAATTGACGCGCGCCGCCGACTACGGAGTGCGCGTAATGATTCATTTGGCGACGCTTCCGAGCCATCAGCGGGCCCGCCTGCCCGATCTGGCCCGCGCCACCGGAGCGCCGGAGAGCTTTCTTTCCAAGGTTCTGCAGGCCCTCTGCCGCGCCGGATTCATAGTCTCTCAGCGGGGTCAGACGGGCGGCTTTGAGATTTTGCCCGCCGGACGCATGACTTCCATCAGTTCCGTGATTGAAGCCGTGGACGGTCCTATCTGCCTGAACATCTGCCTGGACCGAGGAGCCAGTTGTAAACGGAGCGCATTCTGCCCCGCTCATCCCGTCTGGACCCGAGCGCAGGAGGCGATGATGGCCGTGCTGAACGAGGCCAGCGTCGACGAATTGGCGGCAGGAGCGGCTGCACCCTGCGCGGCTTGCGCCGAAACGGCCTGAGCGACTGCTTCAGCCCAGCAACTGCTTGGCCACATTGATATACAGCTCGACCGCCTGCAGCAACTCCCGCTTGGCCAGCCGCTCGGCGGGCGTGTGGGCCACGTGAATGGATCCCGGCCCCAGCAGGAGCGGCTCGCCCCAGTGGGTCAAATGCGGAATGTCGGTGGCGAATTTGGCCACCATCGTCGGCAGGCCCTCGACGGCGCGCAGACGGATGTAGGGCATATCCAGCGTAAACTCCACCTCGGCCTGATTGCCGGCAATCTCCGTCAACTGCGCCCGCACCGGCCCGGAATCGGTCACCGTGCGCACCAGCACCTGCGCCTCGGCCTTATCGGCAATTACGTTAGGCGCGTGGCCGCCGTGAATCTGGCCGATGTTGACGGTGCTCACGCCGATGCCCTCCTGCTCGGCCAGCGGCATCTCCAGCACTTTGGCCATCACGGCAATGAGTTTGTGAATGGCGCTGTCTCCCAACTCAGGATAAGCCGAGTGCGCCATCTTGCCGGAGGCGCGGAAGGATGCCCGCAGAGCCCCCTTCGAGGCCAGCGCAAGGCGGTTGTCGGTGGGTTCGCCATTGATGAGGAAGCGGCTTCCCTTGGAGGCCTGGTTGGCCGCCATGGCGCCGGCTGAATCGCGCTCCTCGCCGCTGACAAAGAGCAGCCCAACCTTGAATCCATCGGCGCGCAACACTTCCGCGGCGGCCACCTGCGCGGCCAGAATGCCCTTGGCGTCGCAAACTCCGCGCCCGTAGACAAACTCCTCGTCCTCGCTGAAGGGAATGTAGGGCGGAACGGTGTCCATGTGCGTGGAAAAGACCAGATCGGGCTGTTCGCCGGCCGCGCCCGCATAGATATTCCAGCGCGGACCGCCGCCCGCGTTCTCGCGCGGCTGCTCGACCGGCGTCTTTTCCACGGCCCATCCGCGCCGGAGGAGAAAATCCTCCAGAAAATCCCCTACCGCGCCCTCGTGGTAGGTGGTGGATTCAATCGCGCACAACTGTCGGGTAAAGGCGATGGGGTCAAGCGGATGCAGAGCGGACAAGTTCGGGGGAAGATCATTCATGGTACTGACAGAATACCTTAATGGGGCTTGCGAATTTTTCCGGTTTTGGACCGTTTTTGCGCAGGTTTCGGAGATTTTGCATAAAGAAATCCTTATGCCCGGCGCGTAGAATAGATTTTGGCATGAACCAGAGCAAAGCATCCACCAGCCGGCGCAAGGAGCAATCGCGATGACCCCGGCAAACGATTACGCCCTCGACGCCCTGCACGACACCGCCACCGACATCTTTACCGGCGCCGTCAAGGAATGCAGCATCGCCTCAGCGTTTGATCGCCGGCTGTGCTTTGAAGGCGACACCCTCTATCGCCTTTTGCCGGAGGGCAGCGGCCCGGAGACGATCGATCTCGGCTGTTACAAGAAGATCTTTGTCATCGCGCTGGGCAAGGCCGCCGCGCCCATGCTGGAGGTGCTGCTCAGCCGCATGAACCGCCGCAAAGGCCTGCGCGGCATCTGTTGCTCCAATCAGTTGCCCAAAAAGCGCAGTTGGCGCTTCCGGTACTTCGAGGGCGGCCATCCCTCGCCCAATGAGGCCTCCTTTGCCGCCGCCCGCGCCACGCTGGCAATGCTCCGCCGCGCCGATAAAAAGACCCTGGTCTTCTTCCTCATCTCCGGCGGCGGCTCGGCCATGTTTGACCTGCCCCTGGACCCGCACATTTCGCTGGACGACACCATCACCTTCCATCAGTTGCTGCTGGCCTCCGGCGCGCCCATCCATGAAATCAACACGCTGCGGAAGCACTTTTCGGCGGTCAAGGGCGGACGGCTGGCCATCGCGGCTCGGGATGCGGCCAAAATCAGCCTGCTCGTCCCGGACGTGCCGCTGCGCTCGCTCGATGCCCTCTCCAGCGGCCCCACCTCGCCCGATCACTCCACCGTCGCCGAGGTCCGCGCCCTGCTGGAAAAATACAATCTTGGCCCCAATCTGCCGCCCTCCATCCGCGCCTTCTTCGAGCGCGAAGACCTGCCTGAATCGCCCGGCAACAAGGGCTGGCGTCCGCCTTTTTTCCCCAAGTTTCCCAAGCTGGGCAGAACGCCCGTCCGCAGCATTACCACCGCCGCCTCGATGAGTGAAGAAGATGCGCCTTTCCGCGATTCGGTCTTCGAGATTCTTCTCTCCAGCCACGACCTGGCCGAGAACGCCCGCCTGCTGGCGCAGAAGGCCGGCTTCTACGTCGAGATCGACAACACCTGTGACGACTGGGACTATGCCGACGCCGCCCGCTACCTGCTGGAGCGCTTCCATGAGCTGCGCGCCAATCATCCCCGCCTCTGCTTGATCTCCGTCGGCGAAGTGACGGTCACCATGGACCGCACCCCCGGCGCGGGCGGCCGCAACCAGCAGTTCGTCATGGAGTGCGCCCTGGAACTGGAGAGCTATCCGCGCGAAAAGCTCACCGTGCTCAGCGCCGGCTCGGACGGCATCGACGGCAACACGCAATCGGCCGGCGCGGTGGCCGACCCCACCACCGTCACCCGCGCCCACGCCTTCGGCTTCCATCTGAAATCGTCGCTGGCCAACTTCGACGCTTGTCCGATGTTTACCGCCCTGGGCGACGCCGTGGTCACCGGCCCCACCGGCCAGAACCTGCGCGACCTCCGCCTGCTGATTGCCGATAACGAGGATTGATTTTGGCTGAGAAGCAACAGACTAGGACCAGGAGGTCAACGCCGCAGCCGGCCGGAAGGCCTGCGCTACAGTTTCATGTCTCGCAGGCCAGCGAAAGCCAGTGGGAGACTATACAGGCCGCGGAAATGTTTTCAGAATTTTAGACTTTTATCGGAGGCAGTCAAGCAGCCTGCACGGCTTCCCAGCGAACAATCGTGCTGCGAATCTTCTTGCCGGATTTTTGCTCGGCTAGGCGCAATTCGTAGAGTTTTTGCAAATTGAGCCACATCTCCGCCGAGGCGCCAAGCCATTGGCTCAAGCGCAACGCCGTGTCCGCGGTCAAACTTCGCTGTCCATTCAATAATTGATAAATTCGATTGGCTGGAACGTGCAGCACCGCGGCCACTTCTGGGACGCTCATGCCAAGAGCGTCGAGTTCGCCGGCCAGCAACCTTCCCGGATGAATTGGATCGCGCGCCATCGCTGATTCCTCACCGAAGCAGCGTGTGGCTTTGGTTATCGACAACCCCCTCCGCCTGCCGCTGTTTGAATTGAGCAATATCGTAAAGATGATACTGGAAATAGATGAATGAGAAGAAAAATGTCATGATGGAACCTAACTGAAGCCCTATCGGTTCGCGCTCGTTGTAATGTTTCTGGAGATCCGAGCGGACCAAATAGATGGTAACTATTCCGAGAATGGCGGATGCAAACCCAAGAATTTCGGTGATCCACATATGCAGACCGGAGGGGTTCTGTCGTATGGTTGTGATTGCGCAGGCCAGTTCCACCACGACATATACATCGCACCAAAAGGGGCATTTAGAATCGGGATTGAGATTCCGAATCCACACGCAGAGATAAAAGACCCAGGCGTCAGCTACCAGACTGTTAAAAAGGTTCTGATACTGCTTCGGTGCAAGCAAGCCAATGAGAGCGCCCAGTCCCCACCACACAAGAAGAAGTATGAACCAATGTATGCGCGGAGGCGCGGGAAACTTAGCGTCATATTGTTGAATGGTTGTTATGCTTGGCAGGACCATGAACGATCTCCAGAAGAATTTCGCCGTTAGCTAAAAGATAGCAGAGAGCTTGGCGAATGAATCCAGCTCAACCAAGAGCTGCCCCTCCGGCGGCGCATCCAGCGCGGCGTGCTCCAGCACCCAGGTGTCTTTGTGGAAGAGATGGACGGCGTTTAACCCGGCGGCGAGCGCGGGATTGATGTCGCTCTTGGGGCTGTTGCCGATCATCCAATAACTGTGCGGCGCGCTGCCGTCTCGCGCCGCCTCATGGCGCTGGATGACTTCGCGATACGTGGAAGGGTCTTTTTCCACGACAATCTCGACAGCGGAAAAATAACTCGCCAGGCCGGAGCGGCTCAGCTTGTCGGCCTGCTCGGCGTGGTTGCCCTTGGTCATCAGGATCAGCCGGTGGCGCGCGCTCAACGCGGCCAGCGTTTCTGCCACTCCCGGCAGCAGTTCGATCTCCTGCTCGGCGATGGCCCGGGCAAAGCCCAAGATGCGCGCCCGCGTCTCTTCCGTCATGGGCGCGGGGCTGAGCCGCTCAAAGCACAGCAGCAGCGAGCGAGTGAAGCTGTGCAGGCCGTACCCGTGGGTGAGGATGGTCTCGCGCTCCACTTGATTCAGCGCGGCGCGCACCTGGGCGGGAGAGTGCTTCCGGTGGTCCAGCAAGCTGATGAAGGCGGCGATGGCCCGCTCAAAGTAGACGTTGTTCTCCCACAGTGTATCGTCGGCGTCGATCAGCAGGGTCTGGGCTGGAGGAAATTGCGGCATGATTCCATGGTAACGAATCGGGGCGGGAGGGCGGGCGAGCCGCGTCTTTCATGGGGTTCGCGCGAGTCACATAATTTTCATCGCAATTCCATTGACAGGAGTCTTTTGCGGCTGATATACAAGGGCCGGGCCGAAATCCGGCTCAAAAACTCAAATACGAAAGGCGGAAACACCCCCATGTTGAAGCGTATTGGTTGGTTCACCCTTGTTAGCCTCCTCCTTGGTTGCTGCGCGGTAAGCGCATCTGCGCAGGTCAGTGCGAGTTTTCCAGCGAATTTCCAGTTGCACAGCCCAGCGTTTGTCAATGACGGCGTCCTGCCTCTCTCGGCGGTTTACAACAACCAATCGAATGGCGTGAATACTTGTACGGCGAATGGCGCCGCGGGCGGGGATCAGTCACCGCAGCTCTCCTGGACCGGCGCGCCCTGGGGCACCGAGTCGTATGTAGTGGTGCTTTATGACGTAACCGCTGCCTTTACGCACTGGGGCATGTATAACATCAAGGGCTACGCAACCGGTCTGCCGGCCAACGCGGGCGTGGCAGGAAGCACGTATGGAACGCAGATTGGGAATGATTTCGGCCTGGGCAACCAGTACGACGGACCCTGCCCGCCGGCCGGCTATGCGCCTTACGCGCACCAGTATGTCTTCACCGTCTACGCCTTGAGCAGCAAGCTGAATCTGCCCGAATCGGCGAATTTTCCTGCCAACGCCGAGACGCTCTATCACGCGCTGATCGTGGCGGGCGAGAAGGGCGAGATTTTGGGCGCAGCCAGCCTGACCGGCTACTACTCCTCGACGCCTGGGAGTTTCGGGGCAAATTGAGCGACTCCGGTAGTTTTTCAGCGATTGAGCATTTCTCATGCAGCTATAGAGTGCGGCGTGGACCGGGAGGTCCACGCCACAGCCGGCCAAAAGGCCGGCGCGACTCAATACCATTCGGGAAAATGCTCTGAAAAAAGGCCGCGCGGCGTTGAGCCGGCGGCCTTTCTTTGTGGTGCAGGATGGACAGGACTACTTGGCTTGCGCCCCCAGCCACTCCTGCAGTTTGGGTTCTTGCAGCTTGCGCAGTTCGATGCAGCCGTCGATGCTCTCCAGGGCGTGTTTGACGGCCTGATTGGCGGATGGAACCTTGTGCGCCGCGAAGAACTTCTCCACATCGGCGTGAGCGCCGGCCGAGCAGAATTGGCCGGTTGAACTCACCAGAAATGCGCCCAGTTCCGGCGTCAGCAACGGCGCCACCTTCTCCCAGTGGCTCTGGATGTAGCTCCAGGCCAAGTCGCGGTTATCCTCGCTTTGCAGTTCAATGCCCAGTCCGATGGCCGCATCCTGGTTGCGGACCTTGCCGCTGACAGCGTAGTCCAACGCGCGCTGGACCAGCGGCGGGTCGGTGAAGACGGTCAGCAACTGGAGCGCGCCCTCCTGGAACTCCGGGTTGGCGGAGGTCTCATAGACTTTTTGCAACCGGTCGAAGAGAGCGGCGTCCCCGTGGCGGGCGGCGATGGCCGCAGCGGTTTGGCCGAGCGTGGCGTCGACGGAGGCGGGATCATTCAGGAACTTGGCGGCGATCTCCCGCGCCTGAGCGAGAATCGCGGGGTCCGCGCCACGGCGGCCGAGGAGGCCGAAGAGCGTGGCGCGCAGCTCGCGCGTGGTGGCTGAGTCGTTCTCCGACGGAGGAGCAAGCTGGGCATAGACAGGCCCGTAGGTTGCGCGAACCCAGGCAGCAAGCTGGGCGCGCTCCTCGCCCGTGGAGGCAATGCGCGAGAAGGCGGAGTTAATGCCATCCAGGGACTCATCCACGACATCCGCGCCGGGGTCGCTTTTGATCGCCGCCGCCAGGTCAAGATAGGCGCCGATCGAGGCTTTGTTGGCGCGCACCTGCGCCCATTCGTCGCCAATCAGGCTGATGCGCTCGGCGGGCGAGAGCTTTGCCTCTACGCCTGCTACCAGAGCCGCATAGACGCTGGCCGGATAGGCGCTGCGATAGTAGCCCTTGCCGTTGGCGTTGGCAAAACCGCTGCCCGCGGGAATCTTCAGCGAGGACTCCGACGGCGTAAGAAGCTGGCAATCCTGGCCGCTGGCCGTCTTGAAGCAAACGGGAATCGTCCACTTCTGCTTGGGATCGGGTTGAATGCTGGGCGAGAGGAAGAAGCGCCGCTGGCTGACTTCCACCTTGCCGTCCCTGGTTTCGCCAAAGGTCAGCAGAGGTTCTCCCGGCTGCGCCACCAGGCTCTCCATGATCTTGTCTACCGGCTTGTGGCTGGTGGCCGTCTGTGCGCCCCAGAAGTCCTCCGCCGTCGCGTTGCCGTAGAGGTGCGCAGCAAGGTAATTATGCACGCCTTGGCGGAAGCTCTCCTCGCCCAGATAATTCTCGACCATCAGCAGCACCGCGCCGGCCTTGCCGTAGGAGATGCCGTCAAACATCTGCTCGATCTCCTCGCGCGTGTCGGCGTGGGCGCGGATGGCGCGCGTGGTGGGCTGCGCGTCCAGATTCAGCGTGCCGTCCACTTGGCCCGTGACCATCTCGTCGATATTCCACTCCGGGTGCATCTGCGCGACGGCCTTGTTCTCCATCCACGTGGCAAAGCCCTCGTTGAGCCAAGTGTTGTCCCACCACTGCATCGTCACCAGATCGCCGAACCACTGGTGCGCCATCTCGTGCGCCACGACGATGGCCACCATTTTCTTGGCATCGACCGAAGCTGTTTTGGGGTCCAGGAGCATATCGGTCTCGCGATAGGTGATGGCGCCGAAGTTCTCCATCGCGCCAGCCTCGAAGTCGGGCAGCGCGATCAGATCCAGCTTCTTCAGCGGGTAGGGAATGCCGAAGTAGCTGTCGTAATAATGCAGCACCCACTTGGCGGTATCGAGCGCAAAGGGCGTGAGCGCCACCTTGTCCGGCGTGGCGCAGGAGCGGATGGCGACACCGTCCGATTCACCGGTGGTGCATTGGAAGTCGCCGACAAGAAAGGCCACGAGATAGGTGGACATCTTGGGCGTGGTGAAAAATTTGAGGGTGTGCTTGCCCGCGGCAGGCCCCGGCGTGTCGCTTTGGATGGGGCTGTTGGAAATGCCTGTGTCCGCGCTATCGATTACAAGAGTGACATCGTAAGTAGCCTTGAAGGCCGGCTCGTCAAAGCTGGGATAGGCGCGGCGCGCATCGGTGGATTCAAATTGCGTAACGGCGTAGTTGCGCTTGTCGGTCTTGGAGAGATAAAAGCCGCGCAGCTTGTCGTTGAGAATGCCGGAATACGCGATGGACAGCTTGGCCATGCCAGCGGGGAGCTTCTCCGCAAAGATGAAAGTGGCCTGTTCCTTGTCGTTGTTGAGCGCGATGGAGGCCGTCTGCTGCTTGCCGCCGGCGGTCACGGTGACGCTCTTCAATTCAAGTTCGACAGCGTTCAGTGTGATGCGGTCGGTTGGCTCGGCCAGAGTGACGTCGATCGTCTCGACACCAGTGAAGGTTGCGGCTTTCAGATCGGGCGTGAGCGTGAGCGCATAGTGAACGGGGCGGACGCTCTGCGGCAGACGCTCGGCGCTGAGGGCGGGAGCGAATACGAGCAATGCGGCCAGCAAGCTGGGAGCGAATAACGCGGAAGCAAAATGGTAATTCTTCATTTGGTCCTCGAAACTTAGACGAATTTCAAAGGCTTTCAGTTCCTGAATTTTTCTTGGGCAGCAAAGAATCCAGCAGCAGCAAGCACGCGCCAACGCAAACGGCGGAATCGGCGACATTGAAGTCCGGGAAGTGGTAGTTGACGATGTGAACTTCGAGGAAGTCCACCACCGAGCCGTAGGCGATGCGGTCATGCACGTTGCCCAGCGCGCCGGCAAAGATCAGCGCCAGGGCCACGGAAGTCAGCGTAAAGCGGCCGGCAAGGCGGATCATCACGACAAGCACCACCAGCGCGGCCAGCGACGAAAAAGCGATCAGCCCCCAGCGCACCGCGTGCGGCGAGGAAGAGTAGGCGAAGAGCGAAAAAGCCGCGCCGTCATTGGTCCAATGCGAGAGGAAGAAGACGCGCTGGATCACCGGAATGTGGTCGCCATAATGAATGTGCCGCGTGACCCAGTCCTTGGTCGCGCGGTCCAGAAAGACGACTACGGCGGAGATCAGCAACAGCCAGTGCAGGCGGCGAGGAGCGGTGAGTTTCATCGAATTTCCTCTGGAATGTAGCGCCGACCTCCCGGTCGGCTGTAACGTGGACCACCCGGTCCACGTTTGTTTCTTTTCAGTTGACCGTGAACAGTTGACCATGAACAGACTTCGTTCAAAGCCATGTTTTGTAACAAGGGCACGACTTCAGTCGGGCCGAAAAAGGTCAGAAAAACGTTGGGCTTTAGCCTCTGCGGGAAGGTCTTGGAGTTATTTACTTCCACCATTGGCTGGTTGGGGTTCGTGGTATCCCAGGTCCCAAAATCGGGACCTGGGGCACCCAGATTATTCGGCGACCGGCGGTGCGATCTTCATCTCCTTCAACGCATCGCTGCACCGCGTGCAGACATTCTGCCAGATGCCGTAGTTGGCGACCTCCGGCATGAAGTTCCAGCAGCGGGCGCATTTGTGGCCGGTGGCGGGCAAGATTGAAAATTGGAGTGTGCCTACTACCAAATTTTGCGAATGATGCCCCGCAGGCAGACTTTTTGGAACAAGATTATTGGGATTATCGACAACCGTCACGCGAGAGACATTGATGATTTCTTTCAATCCATCGCGGTGATGTTGCAGAAGAGCGAGCAATTCGTCTTCTGCATAAATTCGCAACTCCGCTTCAAGCCCCTTACCGATATGTTTAGCTTGTCGTGCCATTTCGAGAAGTTGAAGTGAGTGATCACGCACATTGAAAATTTGCTTCCACTCTTCCAGCAGCGGCGCGGGGTCTTCGGAAAAAATCTCCTCCGGCTTGGGGAAGCGCGCCAAATGCACGCTTTTTTCGCGGTCTTCGACGGCGGGCAGATACTCCCAGACTTCGTCGGCGGTGAAGCTGAGGATCGGCGCGACGAGGCGGACGAGAGCTTCAGTGATTTGCCACAGCACGGTCTGCGCGGAGCGGCGGGCCTGACTCGTCGGCGCGAAGGTGTACATGCGGTCCTTGAGCACATCGAGATAGAAGTTGCTCAGGTCGGCGACGGCAAAGTCATTCAGGGCGTGATAAACGCGATGGAACTCGAAGCGCTCGTACCAGCCCAAGATGTTTTCCGTCAGCTCGCGGGTGCGGGCCAGCATATAGCGGTCGAGCGGCAAGAGATCAGCTTCGGGCACGCGGTCGCGCGCGGGATCGAAGCCATGCAGATTGCCCAACAGAAAGCGGAAGGTGTTGCGCAGCTTGCGATAGATTTCGGCGCAGCGGGCCATCAAATTTTCGCTGGCGGCCATGTCCTCGCGGAAGTCGATGGAAGCCACCCACAGGCGCACGATCTCGCCGCCCATGCGGTTGGCGATGTCCACCGGATCGACGCCGTTGCCCAGCGATTTGCTCATCGCACGGCCCTGCTCGTCGAGGGTCCAGCCGGCCGTGGCCACGTGCGAGTACGGCGCGCGCCCGCGCAGAGCAACCGAGGTCAGCAGCGAGGAGTGGAACCAGCCGCGATGCTGATCGCCGCCCTCCAAATACAAAACCTGCGTGCCTTCATTCTTCTGGAAGGACGTGTATGCGGGATTCAGCTCTGCGTCGGATTCGCAAACGGCAAACCAGCTCGTGCCGGAGTCGAACCAGACATCGAGAATGTCGGTCTCTTTGCGGAACTCCGCGCCGCCGCAGTGCGCGCAGGCCGCGCCCTGCGGAAGCATCTCCGCGAGCGGCGTGGTGTGCCATGCCTCGATGCCCTCGCTCTCCATCCGCGCGACGATCTTCTTGTTCAGGGCCGCGTCGATGATCGGCTGATTACAACAGTTACACATGAAAACGGCGATGGGGACGCCCCAGATGCGCTGGCGGCTGATGCACCAATCGGGGCGCGTGGCGATCATGTTGGTGATGCGCTCCTTGCCCCAGGCCGGATCCCAGACCACTTTGTCGATCTCTTCAATCGCCAGTTGGCGGAAGGTTTTCTCCTCGCCGTTCTCCGCCTTGACGGGCGTCTCCAGGCTGATGAACCACTGCTCGGTGGCGCGATAGATGACCGGCTTGTGGCAGCGCCAGCAGTGCGGGTACGAGTGTTCCAGGTCGCGGCTGGCCAAGAGAGCGCCGCGCTCTTCCAGCATCGCCAGGATGACGGGATTGGCCTTCCAGACGTTGAGGCCGTCAAAGGCCGGCGGCGTGGAGCGGTCCCATGCGCTGGGGTCCACATGAACGTGGCCGATCGAGTCCACGCGGCAGGTGGGGTCGATGCCGTAGCGCTGGCCGGTGTAAAAATCGTCCGCTCCGTGCGCCGGAGCCGTGTGGACCGCACCGGTGCCGGTGTCGGCGGTGACGTACGTGGCGTTGACGCCGAGGATGCTGCGCTCCAGGAAGGGATGCGCAAAGGTCGTCCGCTCCAGCACGCTGCCCTTGAAGCGGGCCAGCTCCTTCGTATCGACAAATTTGCAATCCGCCGTCACCTGGACGGCCAGCTCGGCGGCGACGATGTAGATCGCCGTCCGGGGACAGCAGGGATCGCCAGTGGTGGCCTCCAGCGCTACGTACTCGAAGTCGGGATGGAAGGCCACGGCCATCGACGCGGGCAGCGTCCAGGGGGTGGTCGTCCAAATGATGGTGGAAAGCTGCTTGCCTTCGAGCGCCGGATCGATGGCGGCGGGGGCGCTCGTGAGCTCGTAGCGCACGTAGATCGACGGGCTGGTGTGCTGCGCGTATTCGACCTCGGCCTCGGCCAGCGCGGTGTGGTCGTGAATGCACCAGTAGACCGGCTTCAGGCCGCGATAGACAAAGCCCTTCTCCAGAAAGCCGTAGAAGGCCTCCAGCGTGCGCGCCTCGTAGTCGCGGGACATGGTCTTGTACGGCTGCCGCCAGCGGCCAAAGCAGCCGATGCGCTCGAACTGCGCGGTTTGCAGGTCCACGTACTTCTGCGCGTAGGCGCGGCAAGCTTCGAGGACGGCGGGCACCGGCATCTCCAGCTTTTTGCGGCCCAGGTGCTCGTCCACCTTGATCTCGATGGGCAGGCCGTGGCAGTCGTAGCCGGGGACGTAGGGCGCGTCAAAGCCGGCCATGGTCTTCGACTTGACGACGAAGTCCTTCAGCCCCTTGTTTAGCGCATGGCCCAGGTGGATGGGTCCGTTGGCGTAGGGCGGGCCGTCGTGCAGCAGATACGCAGGGCGGCCCTGGCCGGCCTTGCGCAGCTCGGCGTAGAGATCAAGCTCCGCCCAGCGGGCCAGCCGGTGCGGTTCATTCTGCGGCAGATTGGCCTTCATCGGGAAGGCCGTCTGGGGCAGGGTCAGCGTCGTCTTCAACTCCGGTGCTGGAGGCATCGTAACTCCCTTGGTTCGTCTGATTCCATTCATCTTCTAGTGTACAAGTTGGAAGAACAGAAAGGAGGGGTTCCTTCCGGCATTCATCCGTTGACGGGGTAAACATGTTCGTAAGTCGCAAAGTCGCGATTGCGCTGTTCGTCAATCCCTGATATTCTGTCTATGGTTTCGCTTGAAGCCAATCGTGTGCGCCCGTAGCTCAGTTGGATAGAGCGACTGGCTACGAACCAGTAGGTCGGGAGTTCGACTCTCTCCGGGCGCACCATTTCAATCTCTTTGAATCTAAAAATAAACAATAGACAGTGAAAGACTTATAGGAATTTCCTTGCGTCCATCACCAGTCCCCACACTCCACCGTTCTTTATGGCTTTTTGGTTTTTCCGGACGATTCGTATCACGGAAATACTCATCTTTGTTTTCATCGCAGGCGGCAAATTGACGATTCCTGGTCCAGGAGGAATGGCCGGCTCCAGCCTATGAGTCTGGTTCAGAGCCGCTTGCATCATCCAAACGGAGCCCGACTGCCCCAGATCCGGCCACAATTTCGACCCAAAATCGTCTTTCTTCCTCCTGTTGCAGGTCAAAGAAGGGCGGCGCGTTTACTGTAAACTTTAGCTGGGAAAGGATAGAGACATGACACCTCAGAGATGGATACAGGCAGCGGCAATCGTGCTTCTGCTTTCGTTTGCCGCCACGGCGCAGGATGCTCCCGAACTCAAGACGGACAAGGACAAGTTCAGCTACGCGCTGGGAATGAATTTTGGGGAACAACTCCGCAAGCAGGGTCTGGAACTGGATCCCGCCGTGTTTGTGAAGGCATTCGCGGAGTCGTTCAACGGCGGCAAGACGGCAATGACCGACCAGGAAATGCAGACCCTGCTGACAACGGCGGCGCAAGAGATACGGAAGAAGCAGGCGGCCCAGCAGGCCGAGAAGAGCGAAGCGGCGCAGAAGGAAGGCGAGGCTTTTCTGACCGCGAACAAGACGAAGGAAGGGGTGGTGACGCTGCCCAGTGGGCTGCAGTACAAGATTCTGAAGGCGGGCACTGGCGAGAAGCCGACGCTGGATGACACGGTGGTGTGCAACTACAAGGGCGCACTGATCAATGGAACGGAGTTCGATGGGTCGGAAAAGCACGGCGGGCCGGTGACCTTTCCGGTCAAGGGCGTGATTGCGGCCTGGACAGAGGCGCTGCAACTGATGCCGGTGGGATCGAAGTGGCAGCTCTTTGTGCCGTCCAATCTGGCCTACGGAGCGCGCGGACCGGGAGAGATCGGGCCGAACGCAACGCTGATCTTCGAAGTGGAGCTTGTATCGATCCAGAAGGCTGCGGCGCCGGCGGCGGGAGCTGCGGAAACGAAGTAAAATGGCTCTTGAAACGCGCAACAATTCCCCGGAGCGCCTTCGATCCGCGCCGGGTGGAGGTTTTCTTGAGCGAGCCGGTCGCAGTTCGCAGCGAAGAGACGCAGATGACGCAGGTGGACGCCGAAACCACGGCGCGCGTGATTGCCGACAAGTGCATCGGCGAGCGTATCCGGCGTCTTCGCTTGAAGAAATCCATGGGGCTGGTTGAGCTGGGCAAGCTCACCGGCCTCTCGGCCAGCTTCCTCTCGCAGCTTGAAACCGGCCGCGTGGTGCCCACACTGCGCAACCTGGCGCGTATCGCGATGGTCTTTTCCAAGGATCTCTCGTATTTCTTTGAGAGCGACGCTTCGGCCGTCTTCCGCATTCATCGCCGCAAGGAGCGGGTTCGCCTGCCGCAGACCGGCGTCGAGTTTCCTACATATTTTTTCGAGAGCCTGGGCTACATGGTCCCGGACCGTCCGATGGACCCCTACTTTGCCGAGTTTCTTCCGCTGACCGGCGAAGCCGAGTCCGCGCCGCACCTTCATGCGGGCTTCGAATTCCTCTATCTGCTGGAGGGCGCGCTTGATCTTCGCCACGGTGAGCAGCAATGCACGCTGGAGGAGGGCGATGCGGTCTATTTTGACGCCATCGTGCCGCACTCCTACCACTGCGCCGGGGTGAAGCCAGCCAAAGCAATCATCGTGACCATGCACCAGACGCCGCCGCCGCTGCCGCTGCGAGCGGCCAGCGCTGCGCGGACGGCGGCGCACGTGCCTAGCGCTGTGACCGCATGAATTTGTATTGGCCGGAATGTAGCGCGGATGTCCTCGTCCGCGCTTGTCCAGCTTGATTTACCAATTCATGAGGTCAAGACACTAGCGCTTGACGATCTTGGCCAAGCGCGGATCGTCCCACAGCGGGGCAAAATCCTTGTCGCTGTAAACCTGCTTCAGGTCGTAGTAGTGCAGATCCCGCGCCTTGCCCAGCGACACCAGCGCGCCATCGAGGTTGCCGCGCTTCACATACGCTTTGGCGATCATGAACGCAATGCGGGCACGCTGCTGCGGTGTCGCCACCTGAGCGATCACGCCCTCGTCCGTGGTGGTCAGAATGTCCGCGTCCAACTCCAGAGCGCGCGCGTACTCGGTCATGGCGCGGTCCACCTCGCCCATGCCCATCCAGGATTCAGCCAGGTTGAGATGGGTGGCGGCAACTGACTCATCCATCGCCAGCGCCTGCTTGAAGTAGTCGGCCGCCTGCTTGTACTTCCGGTCCATCAAAGCTACCGCGCCCAGATTGTTGATGGGCGAGACCAACTGCGGATCGAGCTTGACCGCCTGCGCAAAGTTCTTGCGCGCCCCGCTCCGGTTGTTCTGCTGAAGCTGGACAATCCCCAATTTGTTATACAGGCCGGCATCTTTACCGTTGGTATGAATCGCCGCCTGATAGTAGGCCCCGGCCACGGCAAACTCCTTGCGGGCACGCGCCAGATCCCCTCGTACTTCCGCCTTGTGGGCAGCTTCTACCTTGTCCACCTTAGTCTTGTTCGCAGCCATGGCGCTCGGCGTCACGCCCATCAACAAGCTCGCCACCATCACTGTCATCATCAGTTTCTTCATGGTGTCCCCCTCCTGAGCATCGTGCATTTCACCAAAGGCGCTTACCGCTTTGGCGATCTGCTCCTTGCATCGATTGCAGTTGAAACCGATCCCAAAGTGTGCGCAATGCTATACCAGCTACCGGCCAGTTGCAGAGAGGTTAAATCATTTTCCCGATAAAATATGTTCTTTCCCTGCCATCCTTTACAGAGATCATCCATACCAGGCTGTATCGCCCGGTTGGAGAAAGTGGGAGGGGTTAACAGCCGTTACAGGCGGGCGATCCCCCACCTGCCTCACCGTTAAATGTTTTCAGGATGAAAAGGAGCGTTACCATTACAATCAGTCCGGGTGAGGATTCTATGACGATTGCGGGCCAAGAGAGGGCCAGTCTGGAAGAACAACGCGCAGAACTCGACGTAGTGCTTCATTCTGAACACTTTACGCGAGCTCCTATGCTCGCTGCACTGCTCTCTTACCTGTGCGAGCAGCTCTTTTCCGGCCAGGCCCATCAGATCAAGGAGTACTCCGTCGGGGTAGAGGTTTTTCATCGCGGAGAATCCTTTGACCAGAACTCCGACTCGATTGTCCGCGTAGAGGCCAATCGCCTGCGCAAGCGCCTGGCCGCGTACTATGCCGGAGAAGGCGCCTCGCACTGGCTCCAGATCACGATTCCGTTGGGACAGTATGTGCCGGAGTTCAAAACGGCCACCGCGCCACCCGTGTTGGAAACACCTGCTCCGGCAGTTGAAACCTCCGCCCAAGCCGAAGTTCTTCCGGCTCGGAGATGGCTCGGCTTCTCCAGACGCCGCATCGGGTGGGTGGCCGGGGCACTCACGCTTCTGTTGATAGGCCTGAGCAGCGTGAGTCTGATCCTGCGGCAAGGAAAGCAAACACCCGCAGCGACAGGTGAGAATTTCTCCGCCGTTCGAAGCTCCGAGTCGCAACTTGGCCCTCCGGTGGGCGAGGAGATTCGCATTTTGGCTGGCTCCGGGCGCGGCTTTGTCGATCATGCCGGTAAATTGTGGAATGCGGACGCCTGGTTTGACGGAGGCACTGCGGTTAAAAGCACCGTGCAGAGCATCGATCGCACCCAGGACCCGGATTTTTACCGCACCAGCCGTCAGGGCAACTTCCGCTATAACATTCCATTGAAACCGGGCATCTACGAACTGCGTCTGCACTTTGCCGAAACCGACTACGCCCCGGAGCTTCCGGGAGGGGGCGGCGAAGGCAGCCGACTGCTGACGGTGCGCGCCAACGGCAAGACGCTGCTGACCCGCTTCGATATTGTGGCCGATGCCGGGGCCAGCCTCACCGCCGACGTGAAGGTCTTTCCCGGCATGACGCCCGCCCCGGATGGGCGGCTGCATCTGGAGTTTGCCGGCGAGGAAGGCAAGCAGGCCACCCTTTCGGCCATCGAGATTCTGCCCGGTTATCGCAGCCACATCCGGCCGGTGCGCGTGCTGGCCCGTCTGACTCCTTATTACTCCAACGACAGCCACTGGTGGAGTCCGGACAATTACTTCCTGGGCGGGCAACTGGCAAACTACACGGCCCCGGTGAGCGGGACCGACGATCCGGAGCTTTACGAAACCGAGCGCTGGGGCAACTTCTCCTATGCGATTCCTGTTTCGCCGGGAAAGTACACCGTCTGGCTGCACTTTGCCGCGCGCCATGGAAACTGGGACCAGGCAGCCTCGTCCTCCGGGGACAAACGGGCCGCGGTGGCTCATGTCTTCAATCTCTTCTGCAACGGCAACGCGCTGCTGAAGAACTTCGACCTGGCCTACGAGGCGCGCGCGGACGATGTGGTCACGCGCAAATTCACCGGTCTGGAGCCGAATGCCCAGGGCAAGCTGTTGCTGAGCTTTGTGCCGGTGAATGGTTATGCAACCGTGACGGGGATCGAAGTTCTGCCGCAGTGATACAGGGGTCAGGGGTCAGGAATCAGGGGTCAGGGATCAGATAAAGCCTGCTGGTTACGGTCGTGGTTTCCCACCCATTCCGCAAAAAGACGCGGAATGGATGAGGCACCCGGTTTTTCAGGGTGTTCCCCCCCCCGTCTCCATGGATAAAAACCGGATCTACGGGAACAAACGAGGTTCCTTCCGCGTAGATTAGAAGATGTGGGACTGATGTGAGCGTGCTTTTCGCGCCGTTTTTGCAAAGGAGAATTTCATGCGTTTGAATCTCAGAATCGCCGGTTTGGCCACAATTGCCTGCCTCGTACTTCCGGTTGGTCTCGCCCATGCGGCTCCGGCTGCCAAGAGTGGGAACGGATCAATGGTGATCGTCTTCAAAGATGGTCATCGGCAGAGCTTCAAACTCTCCGAAGTTGAGCGAGTGGAGTTTCCTGTGGCTGCTGAGAGCGCCATGGTGAACTCAGCCCCGCCCGGCGCTCCCTCGCGCGCGCATTTCCTGGGAAAATGGGAGGTTGGCGACGGTTCAGGAAACAATTTCTACATTACGCTGGAGGAAAATGGCGACGCATGGCGCTCGCTTCGCCACGAGCATGGCCGGTGGAACTACGTCAATGGCGAAGCGCAGGTCACTTGGGATGACGGCGTGTATGACGCGATCCGCAAGGTCGGCCCCAGCTACCAGAAGTTCGCCTACGGAGCGGGAAAATCCTTCACGGACACCGCCGACAACGTCACCAATGCGCGCAACACCATGCCGCATCCGATTTAAGCCCTGAATTAAGCAAGTAGCGCGGCGAAGTATGCGGCGACCTCCTGCCAGTTGCTGACACGCAGGAAGCCGGTCTCGGCCAGATTGTGCGGGGCGGAGTAGAGCAGGCCCTGGCCCTGGAAGCGCAGCAGATTTTTGGGCAGGTCGTCGATGAGGTAGTCGGCGCGGAGAATGGATTTGTCTCCGCAGAAGACGTAGTTGGTGGGCGGGATGAAGGGAAAGTGGCGCTGCAGCCAGCGATACTTGGGGCCGAGCGAGTTGGGCACGGCCATGGCTTGCGTGGCGATAAAAATTTCAAAACGCGCGGAGAGCTTCTCCAGCACGGCTTGCGCGCCGGGCATCAGCGCCAAATCCTCGAAGAAATCCTCGGCGTCCAGGAAGGCGCGCAACTGCTGCTGGCGATCGGCGGGCGTAACCTCCCAGAGCTTCTTGCCGGCCAGATCCCGCGGCGACAGCTCTTCGTCAAAGGCCTGGTTGTAGCGGCGAAGGTGCTCGGCGAGCGTATCCGCCATTACCTCGTCCATATCTACGCAGATTCTCTGCAAGGCTAGCTCCTTGGGCGCTTCACTCCCATGAAAAGGGTAGCAGGAATCGAGTCGATATCCTAGAGGATCTCTCCTGCCGCTGTAGAGTTAGCGTGGACCGGGAGGTTCCCGCCACAGCCGACCAGGAGGTCGGCGCAACTCTATCCGATTCGGGGAATGCTCTACTCTTCCCCTTGGACTGCGGCGGCTTTGCGCTTGGGTTTGGCATCGGGCGGCTGCGGCGCGGGGGCCATCGACGGATCCCAGTAGAGCAGGCGGAAGCAACTGTCGCAGGTGAGCAGTTCGCCCTCGCGGAGCTGATTCCAGGTCTGGGCGCGAATGCCCATGCGGCAGCCGGTGCATTGCTGATTCTCTGCCCGCGCCAAACCCGTGCCGCGGGAACCGCACAGGCGGTCGAAGCGCACCAGCACATCCGGCTCGATCAGCGGGCGCAGCGCTTCACGCTGGACGGCAAGCTCGGCCTGCGCGCGGGCGACCTCTGCCAAGCGAAGTTTAACGCGCGCGCGAGTGTTGTCGAGCGTGAACGCCAGCGTCTCGACCTGCGCGCGGGCGGCGGCCAGAGCTGTCTCCTGCGCCTCGGAGCGCTCCAGGCTGGCGAACTCCTCTTCCTCCAGCCGCGCGGCCTCGGTTTCGGCAAAGGTCAACTCGTGCTCGACGGCGGCGGCCTGCTCGGGGGTTTTGATGGAATCCGACTGGCTGCGATAGCGCTGGGCTTTCTGGCGTTGCGCGGCGATCTCGCGATCCAGGCGCGTGCGTAGCGACTCCTCGCTGCGGAGAGCATCGGAAGCCTTGGCGGACTGGCGCTCGGCAGCGGCCAGCGCGGCCTCGGCTTGAACCACTTCCGCCGGCAATGCGCGCGCGGCAAGGTTCAGGCGCGTGCGCTCCAACTCCACCGCTTGCAGCTTTACGAGGTTTTCAATCTGCGCGATCATCCGTGGTTTGAAGTCTACCGCATGGACCGGCCAATCCGGAAATCCGGCAACAGCGGTGAGGCGGTTCTCCATGGGGGGAATAACTTGATACGAAGCACCGTTCCTCCTGGTAGGGACGGGACAAAAATAGCCCAGGAGAAAATTCCGGGTAAACGTCCGGCCGAAAGATTCCCGCCCCAGAGGGGCGGTATGAAATCCATGTACAGTATCTGGATTCAGTGATTTATGGCTTATGGGTCAAAAGAAATCCGATGCGAAGCGGCGCGCCAAGTCAGCAAGCTGGCCGGAGGAATCCCGCTCAGGCGAGCAGCTTGGCGGCGTCTTTTGCGAAGTAGGTGACGATGAAGTCGGCCCCGGCGCGGCGGATGCTGACCAGCGATTCCAGAATGGCGCGGTTGGGGTCGAGCCAGCCTTTGGCGAAGGCGGCCTGGAGCATGGAGTACTCGCCGGAGACCTGGTAGGCGCCCATGGGAACGCCGGTCTGCTCGCGGGCGGCGCGGATGACGTCGAGGTAAGGCATGGCCGGCTTCATCAGAATCATGTCGGCGCCTTCGTCCAGATCGAGGGCGATCTCGCGCAGGGCCTCGCGCAGGTTGGCGCCGTCCATCTGGTAGCTCCTGCGGTCGCCGAAGTGGGGGGCGGAGTCGGCGGCCTCGCGGAAGGGTCCATAGAAAGCAGAGGCAAATTTGGAGGCGTAGCTGAGGATGGGGGTCTGCTGGAAGCCTCCATCGTCGAGGGCGCGGCGGAGGGCGGCGACGCGGCCGTCCATCATGTCACTGGGAGCTACAATGTCAGCGCCGGCGCGGGCCAGGCTGACGGCGGCCTCGGCAAGCAGATCGAGGGTGGAATCGTTTTCGACCTCGAAGCCGTCGCGGGTTTCCAGGATGAGGCCGCAATGGCCGTGACTGGTGTACTCGCAGAGGCAGACGTCGGCGATGAGAATGAGCTTTTTACCGGCCTCGGTCTGCTTGAGGGCGCGCAGGCCCTGCTGGACGATTCCGTTGTCGTCGTAGGCGCCGGAGCCGCGCTCGTCCTTGGCCTCCGGCAGGCCGAAGAGCAGCAGGCCGCTGATGCCCAGGCGAGCAGCCTCCTCGGCTTCGCGGAGGGCCTCGTCGATGGAAAGGTTGAAGACTCCCGGCATGGAGCCGATTGGGCGGCGAACACCTTCGCCGGGACAGAGAAAGAGGGGGTAGATCAGATCGCCGGGGGTGACGGCGGTCTCGCGGACGAGAGCCCGCAGGGACTCGGTGCGGCGGAGGCGGCGCATTCTGGTGACAGGGAAGCTCATGATGTTGATTGTACTGCGTGAACTGGTTTTTGGCATTCAGTTGGAGGGTGCGTCAGGCGGGAGTTGCGGCGGCAGGAAGCGGCCCAATCCTGGCTGTCTAATTAAAAAATGGCGAAAGTTTCGTTTCTGGACAGAAAATGCCTCACGTTTCGACTCCAGCCAACGATATATAGAGCGGGGGAGACTCTTCATGTCGCTATTCGCCAAGGCAGCAAGTGTGACCGATTCGGAACAGAAGCAGGCGGTGGAGTTGCGCTCGGTGGCGCGGCAGCCGATTTTGGATCTGCACAGCCGGGTGCATGGCTACGAACTACTGTTCTGGAATGGGCGCAAACCGGTGGCGCGGACGGACAGCGACTTTGCCACCCGGACGATGCTGGATCATACGGTGGTTTTCGGGTTGGAGGAGCTGGCGTACGGACTGCCGGCCTTTGTGAATTGCACGGTGGATTCGCTGACTGAGGAGTGGGTGCAGGTGTTGCCGCCGCGCATGACGGTGCTGGAGCTGCCCTTTGCGGCGGAGCCGACGCCGGACTTGCTGACGGCCTGCCGCAAACTGAAGGCGGCCGGCTTCCGGCTGGCGCTCTCGGATTACAGTGGGGAGCTGTCGGCGCGGGCGCTGGCGGAGCTGGCCGACTACGTCAAAGTGGATTTCGCCAAGGTGGACGCGCTGGGGCGCAAGAATTTGTTGCGCTGGCTGGAGGGAGTTCCGGCCTGCGCGGTGGCGCAGAATGTGGAGACGCAGGAGCAGTACGGGCTGGCCTGCACGGAGGGCTTCGAGCTTTTTCAAGGCTACTATTTCTGCCGTCCGGAGCCGTTGAAGAGCCATAAGATTCCCGGTAACCGTCTGGTGCATCTGGAGATACTGGAGGATCTGCAAAACGATCCGGTGGACTTGCAGCGGATGAGCCAACTGGTGAGTTGCGACGCGTCGCTGACCTACCGGCTGTTGCGGCTGGTGAACTCGCCGGTCTGCGCCATGCGCCAGGAGGTGACGTCGATCCAGTCGGCGCTGATGCTGGTGGGTGAGGCGAACTTCCGGCGGATCGCGATTCTGGCCATTGCCAGCGAATTCAATACCGATCAACCGGCGGAGATTCTGCGCATGGCCTTCGAGCGCGGGCGCTTCTGCGAACTGGCGGCCAATCTCTGCGGACTGACGCCCAGCGAGCAATACCTGATCGGCATGATCAGCCTCTTTCCGGCGATGCTGCGCATTCTGATGGCGGATCTGATCCGGCTGCTGCCGCTGCGGGAAAAGGCGCGCGACGCGCTGATGGGGCAGGAGACGCCGGAAAGCGTTCTGCTGCATTGGGTTGTCTGCCAGGAGTACGGCGACTGGGAGGCCTGCGATAAGATCATCCGCACCAACAACCTGAAAGCCGACCAGATCATGCGCTGCCATAATGAGGCGATTGTCTGGGCCAACGCAGCGCTGAAGACGAACGTCTGAGCAGCGGGGCGTTCACAATCTGCCGGAATAGCAAGGCCGGCGCGATGCGGGACGCAGAGAGTATCTCTGCATCTTTCCTTCATGGGCTGGATACTGTGCTGCGCCCATGGTATTTTGAAGAGAGTGGAAGGGTGGCAGAGCGGTTGATTGCATCGGTCTTGAAAACCGACGAGCCTTAACGGGTTCCGGGGGTTCAAATCCCTCCCCTTCCGCCATTGCCTGATGCCATTGCCTGGTGTCGGCGCTCGCTCGCCGCTTACAGATAGACTTCAGATTGCCAATGCCCCCGCCAACTCGCTAACTTGCTACGTCCGCAATGCGGATGCTAACTTGCTGAATTGATTCCCAAAATCTTTGCCGCACCTTCTCCGGAGGTGATTGAGTACTTCAAAGCCACCGGGCGTGGCTGGCAGACGCGGATTGATGGGGCGCTGTTGGAGACGATCAAGCGCAGGGCGTGACGGCGCTCAAGACCTCGCTTCTGCGGCCTTTTGCTCTTCCGCCCAGAGCCATCCGGACCTTGCTTCGCGGATGTTCGCCAGAGCTTCCGCTTCGTCCTTGCCCTGGCTGACGCAACCGGGCAATCCCGGGCATTTGGCGACGATCCAGCCGGATTCGTCCCTCGTCAGAATGACCTCTCGATTGATGGCAGATCTCCTCGGCAATGCTACGCTGCCTGCCAAACGATTGTACGAGCGTTCCACGCTCAATTCCAGCCTACCACCAAAGACATTTAGAATTGAGAGGACATGAGCACACTGAAAGCAGTACGCGGAACGCGGGATCTGTTGCCGCCGGAGACGGCGCTTTGGAACCGGATTGAGGCTACGGCGCGGGCGGTCTTTGCGCGCTACAACTTCGGCGAGATTCGCACGCCGGTCTTCGAGGACACGGGACTCTTTGCCCGTGGCGTAGGCGAGGAGACCGACATCGTCTCCAAGGAAATGTATACCTGGGAGGATCGCGCCCGCGCGCAGTCTGAGAAGACGCAATCGCTCACCTTGCGGCCGGAGAACACCGCCGGCGTGGTCCGCGCGTACATCGAGCACGGCCTGGGCGAGAGCGGGCAGTTGCAAAAGCTCTACTATATCGGCCCGCAGTTCCGGCGCGAGCGCCCGCAAAAAGGGCGCTATCGGCAGTTTTCGCAGATCGGCGCCGAGGTCATCGGGCCGCCCAGCGCGGGCAGCGAATCGCCGCTGCGTGATGCCGAGGTGCTGGAGATGCTGGCCACGCTGCTGGACGAACTGGGCATCAAAGGTTGGACGCTGCATCTGAACTCGGTTGGGTCGGCGGCGGACCGGGCGCGGTATAACGAAGCGCTGCGGGCCGCTCTCGTTCCGGTGGTGGGGCAGATGTGCCCGGACTGCCAGCGCCGCGCGGAGACCAATCCGCTGCGCGTGCTGGACTGCAAGGTTCCCGCCGACCAACCCATTATTGAAACGCTGCCGATGATCGCCGACTCGCTGGACGAGGCTTCGCGGGCGCACTTTGCGGCGGTGACGGCGGCGCTGGAGGCGGCGGGCGTGCCGTACACGCGCAATCATCGTCTGGTGCGCGGCCTCGACTACTA
Organism: uncultured Occallatibacter sp.; assembly: GCA_964450895.1. Classification (GTDB taxonomy): domain Bacteria; phylum Acidobacteriota; class Terriglobia; order Terriglobales; family Acidobacteriaceae; genus Telmatobacter. Next base: position 48,942 of record CAYVGW010000012.1, read on the forward strand.
CACGCGGACGACCTTCGAGTTCACGCACGGCGGCCTGGGCGCGCAGAATGCGCTGCTCGGCGGTGGCCGCTATGACGGCTTAAGCGAGATGCTGGGCGGCCCGCGCGCGCCGGGGATCGGCTTCGCCATCGGCGAGGACCGGCTGGTGCTGACCCTGTTGGCGCAGCTTGGCGAGGAGTCTGTGGCCGCCAAGGCCGACGCATTCGTTGCGCCGCTGGGCGAGGGGATGAATGCTGCGGCGCTGGTTCTGGCGCGGGAGTTGCGCCATCAGGGGCTGTGGATCGAGCTGGGCGAGGGCAGCTTCCGGCTGAAAAAATCCTTCGAGGCGGCGGACAAGACGGCCCGCCAGATCATCATTCTGGGCGAAGATGAGCTGCAATCCGGTATTCTTACAGTGAAGAACTTCTCCACCAGCGTGCAGACCAAGGTTCCTCGCGGGGAACTGGTGGTTTTTCTGGCCGAGCCTGCCGCAGACTGAATCGCAAACAGGCCAGTCGCATTTGAAAATCTGGATTGAACCTGCTTAGGTACTTCCG
>CAYVGW010000013.1:0-47464 GCA_964450895.1 uncultured Occallatibacter sp.
GCTTGCCGCCCGTCTTCTTCAGGGGGCGAATGGCGGCCGGACGCCGGGCCGAGGCGCGCACCAAGGCTTCCGCCATGGTGCTGTGCGTGAAGGGCATGGTGAGAAACTCGCGCGCGCCGGCCCTCATGCAACGAACCAACAGCTCCGAATCAGCCTTCATCGAATAAACCATCACCGTCGCCGTGCCGTGCGCGCAGATGTTCTCCACCAGTTCTAGCGCGTATTCGGGACGGCTGTCCAGATCGATGATGATGACGTCGTAACGCTGCTCCAGCAGCTTGGGCACATCGTCCAGACTGGGCGGATAGGAGGAAAACTCGCGGATTTCCCCGCCCTGGCATCCAGCCAGCGCGGTGGCGGCCGCCTTGCGGCGTCCCTCTTCAGGTCCGATCAGCGCAATCGATAGCATATCTGCGCCGAGAGAATCCGGGTACTGATCATCGAGATACTGCGAAGTGTCTGAATTCACGGGTTTGTTCCCCCCTGTCGAGCGAAACCTGCCTTGCTGATGCTCCGAAAAATGATAGGTTGACGATGAATCGGCCATAAAACCTGCTCCCAAAGCTTAAAAAGCAAAAAAAGACATGAACGCGCCAATGGCGATAGCCGGGGCATACGGTACGTTTTTCTTCAGCAAACTGGCGAGAGAATTCTCCGCATCGTCTTGCTTTTCCCTCTTACGGCCAAAGATCAAATCACCCACGCTCCGCAGCAGCTTTTTGAATATCTTCAGGTAGGCGATCCAGCCGAGCACCAGGATCCCCCCGGCCATGCTGGTAAAAAAAAGCGCAAACATCAACTGTTGCGGGCCAATCCAGGCCCCGATTGCGGCGGCCAGCTTCACATCGCCCGCGCCCATGCCGAACTTCAAGAAGAGAATCCCGAAGAGCAACAAGCCCAGCCCTGCGCCGGCACAGCTCTGGCCCAGGCCATGCCAGCCAAATCCGTGACTGGTCTCCGGCCATACGCCCTGGCGAAAGCTGGGCCAGTCCGTGGGCAACCAGATGCCTTTGCGCACTACGGTCCAGTCCGGACGCCAGGGAGAAACCAAGATTCCCGCCGCCAGATAAGGAAGGACAAGCCAGTTGGGGATGCGGCGACTGCGCAGATCCGTGACCGTCGCCACGAAAAGTACAATCATTGTTGGCCACCAGGCTAACCAGTGCATTCCCACTTCCCCGCTTTCAATAGGTAACAATTCTTACCGTTGTCCCCCCTTTGCTGCATTTTTATGACCAAAGTTTTTAAAGTGCGAAATGTCTGATTTTAGGCCAAATATGCCCGGTTTTGGGATAGTCGGCGGCAAATCCGACCGAAGGTGTAGACAGATGTTTACGGGGGAGGCGCTCGGCAGTGAAGCGGAGGGTATACACCGTTTTCAGGAAATTTCCGTGCTGCCATGGAGGCTGCAATCACGAAAAAGAGACACCAAACAGGCTCCAAAATATAGAAATCCATTGAGTTCCGGAACCGGGAATCAAATTATTAAGTACCCACGATAAAGTTACTTTTTCAAACGGAAATTCTGCCGCGCGCGCTGATTTTTCGGGCGCTTTCTGGTGTTCGAGGCAGCCTCCGATCTCCGTTCCGGTATCCAGATACCACTTAAAAATCGCGCATAGTATAGATATTAAATATGTTGCTCGATTCTTATCTCCTGCAATCCGTGAAGAACGGGCAAAGTGGGCCGATTTTTCTCGTGTTTGTTTCGATTTGGGACAAACGATGCAGAGGCCCAAAAAGGGTCTATAGTTACCAAAGTAAGATCGACACATGAAGGCAATGTCATTAACATCGTTGCACGGAGTCAGGCATAGCAGGATTGTCTTCATGGGGAGGGGTAGAGCCTTGTTGACATCCAGGCGCCGGTTTTGCAGGGGAGTACTGCTACTTTCACAGCCATGTGCAAGCGGCAGATACTGGGGGAACGGTTCGATCCATGATCAAGGTTGGCCTCTATTCGGAAGACCGCATGCTCCATACTCTCCTTGCGTCCGCACTCGGCAAAGAGTTTGAAATCCTTCTTGAGGCAGATGAAGACGGGATGCGGGTCATGCGGGCCGCCGGGGACTGCGATGTCATGATTCTGGATCTGCATTCGAATCATGATTCGTTGCAGGAGCGCATCCGGTGTACCCAGCGTCTGATCGCGACACGGATTCCGGCTGTGATTATGGCCGACGACGGCCTGCGCTCGACGGCATTTGAACTGGTCCGCACCGGGGCCTTTGGATACTGCCGGCGGCCGCCCTCCATTCGCGATCTCAAGACCATGCTTTGCCGGGCGTATGAGAACTCGACGCTCCGGCAGCAACTGGAAACGGTGCAGCAGCAGTTGGATGTGCCGGCCAGTTGCGACAAGATGATTGGCGCCAGTCCGCAGATGCAGCGGGTCTATCAACTGGTGCATCGGGTTACCAATCTGAATGCCGCCGTGCTGGTGACGGGCGAAAGCGGGACCGGCAAGGAACTGATCGCCCGGGCCATTCACAATCTGGGTTCCCGCGCCGCCAAGCCGTTTGTGGCCGTCTCTTGCGGGGCCATTCCGGAGACGCTGATCGAGGCCGAATTGTTCGGTCATGAGAGGGGCGCTTTCACGGGAACGGTTGGTGCGCGGGAAGGCTACTTCGAGCAGGCCGCCGACGGCACGCTCTTCCTGGACGAGATCGGCGATCTGAGCCTCTTCACGCAGGTCAAGCTGCTGCGCGTTTTGCAGCAGATGGAATTCAGCCGCCTGGGCAGCACCCGGCTGATTCCTCTCCGGGCGCGGCTGATCTTCGCCACGCATCAGGATCTCTCCAAGCTGGTGACGGAGGGAAAGTTCCGCCAGGATCTTTTCTATCGCATCAATGTGATGCGGATTGAATCCCCCTCGCTGCGGGAGCATCCAGAAGACGTACCGCGCATCGCCCGGCATTTTCTGCGCCACTATGGCCAGGTCTTCCAGAAGCCGATGGACGATATTGAGCCGGACGCGCTGTCCATGCTGCAGCATTACCTGTGGCCCGGCAATGTGCGCGAGCTGGAAAACGTCATGCAGCGGGCGATTATTCTCTCCGCGGGAAAGACCATACGCGCCGAGGATCTGAGTATCAGCATCGAGGAAGCCGACGGCGACCTGGGCGATATCGGCGATGTGGTCGATATTGGCGATTACCATCCCGCCGGCTCCTTTGAGCGGCAGTTGCGCGACTACAAGATCAAGCTGGCCGTGACCGCGGTTCGTGAAAACAACGGAAACAAGACGCTGGCCGCGCGCAGCCTGTGCATCTCGCGCGCCTATCTGCATCGTCTGATCCGTCTTGCCGAGCCTGACGCGGTCTTTGACCAGAGCTTGCGCGAGGCCGAGTCCGCCTGATTTCAGCAGCGGTGAAGACTGACTTGATATTCCCTTCCCTTGATCCTTCCTTCCACTTCTTTCTCTTGGCGGCGAGGTTCTGCGCCGGGTCCGCAGACTTTGTGCGCCGAAGTAATCATGAATCGTTGACGCTGAACGGGATACAGCCGATAAACGAACTGGCACTCACTGGAGCGTCCTGCGGAATTGCATTCGGAGGGACGAGTTTTGGAGCGTTGTCCGCGGAGGAAATCAACCGCCGCTTCACAGTTTCACAGTTTCACATGAAAAAAGGGGGGGGTGGGGGGTGTTCGGCGCATTTTCAGCCCAACCGCATTGTCAATAACCTTTGTTTGCAAGGAGATAGATGAACAGGCCGGCGGGAAAAGCGTGTAAAAAACGTTGATTTTCTATCATTTTCCGGGCCTTTTCCGGCGATTTTCGCCTATTTTTTGGCTTTATTTGATGAATTTTGCGTATGAATCCGGTTCAGATGCTGCCGTGCAACTGAATTTCCTGGCTCATGGTTCTATTGTGCTCTTTGGGGCACAAATATACTGCAAGGCGCGGCAGGCAATTCTGCAAGAGGCTCACTGGGGACCAAAATATGGGCGTACCGATGCAAAGTGCTCATAAAATGCGACCTGCCCGATTGCCGCTGCTAGGGGAGATCCTCGCTGGTCTATCCCTTGTCCTGGGTACATTGGGATACGGTGTTGCGCCGGCCCACGCAGCGGCGGCCCAGCCGGCGGCCGCTTCCCTGTCTCCCGCGCCGGAGAAATTCCCTGAGGTTTGCACCCTTGGAGTTCTGGCCGATCCGGGTGGAAAGATCCCCCTCGAGCAGGCCGCCGGCGCATCCTACACGTCCGTGGAGCCTGGAGGGGAACTGCCCTCGCCTTCGCAGGTTTACTGGATCAAGATGGTGATCCATCGAACGGAAGCCCGGGAGGCGCAGTGGGTTCTGCGCTTCAACACCGGCTGGAACTATGTTGATCTGTACATTCCGCAGGCGGCTGGTTTTGTCCACCAGCGTTCCGGTGACTGGATTTCACCGGCGTGGCGGCCGATACGGTCCCATTTGATCGCATTTCCGCTTTCGCTCCCCAGCCAAGGCGATCTCACGGTCTACGCTCGAGTGGAAGGCGATGCATGGGCTTACGGAGAAGCGCGCTATCTGGATGTCTCCCTTCTGCGGACAGAAAGTTTTATCAGCGAGACGCGGGGTTTCAACTATCTGCACGGCATCTATGCCGGCATAGTATTGGCGATGGTGGCCTACAATCTGGTTCTGTATTTCGGGCTGCGGGAGCGGACCTACCTGTACTATTCCCTCTTCGTTTTATCCTTCGGGCTGGTCTGGGCGGAGCGGGCGGATTTTCCCTTCGAGTATCTGTATCCGAATTCCGCCCAGTGGGACTTCGATTGCAACTTTTATTATGCTGGTTCCGCTATCTTTTTCAGCGCCTTGTTTGTGCGCAACTTCTTCAATCTCAGCAAAGGGCCAAGAGCCTTCAATCTGGCGCTTTGGGCCATTTTTTTCGCAACCCCCATGATCCTGCTGATCGGAATGATCCGGCCCCCCGGGGAGATTGCCCCCCAGCTCGCATGGCTGGCCCTGGGGACATTCTTGCTTTATTGGACAATCAGTCTGGTTAAGCTGATGCGCGGCTTTGCCCCCGCACGCTTTTTTCTGCTGGCGTGGAGTGTTCTGATCGTCACGAATATCTTTTACATCGGCATTTTTCTGAGGATTCTTCATGCCCACGTGTCATTGGCGGCAGATGCGGTGCAAGCCGGCTCCGCGGTGGAGTGCATTTTGCTGGCATTTGCGCTTTCCGATCGCGTCAAAATCATGAAGGAGGAGAGCGCTGTCTTTCAATTGCAATACACCGCGGAGCTGGAAAAGGCCGTCGAGCAGAGGACCAGCGAGTTGGTTGACCTGAACTCGCGGCTGGAGGCAGTTTCTGTAACCGACCACCTGACCGGGCTGAGGAACCGGCGTTCCATTGATCCGATGATGGAGCGGTTGACGAATGAGATCAGGCGCACGCACCGCGGAGGCGCTCAAGAGTCGCTGGTCATCTGCATTGCCGACCTGGATCGCTTCAAGAAGGTCAATGACGATTACGGGCATGAATGCGGAGACAGCGTGCTGAAAGCGGTGGCCGGCGCTCTTTCCGGCGCAACGCGCGGAAGCACGGTGCTGGCGCGCTGGGGCGGGGAGGAGTTCCTGCTTGTGGATCGCGTGCATCGGAGAGTGGAGGGCGCGTCTTTTGCCGAGCGCGTGCGGCAATGGATTGGCGAAACGGTTCATGTGCCGGCATCGAATGGGGAGGTGCGGATAACCATGTCCGTTGGGTTGGCGCACTATCCGTTTGCAAGAGCATTCCCGGATCTTCTCAGTTGGCAAGAAGTACTGATATTGGCGGATCATGGACTCTACAAAGCCAAACACTCCGGGCGGAATTGCTGTTTTCTGGTTCGCGCGCATGAGGACAAATTAGAGGCCTACATCCGGGAGTTTGGGATCAAAGCAGCCTCTGATCTGTGCCACCGGCGCGTTGCGGAAGCGGTGGAAGCGGGCATCCTCGAAGTTGTTGCGGCGGAAGCTGCGATTTCCAGCGTGGATGGTTAGGAATTCCTGGCACCATGGCTGATTCAGAAAGAGCAATCGGGGGGATTGGGGATGGATGGCCTTTCGGCCCCGAAAGACCATCCCTCAGGGGCTAAAGCCCGCATTTATTTTGAGCCACTTACGGCCCGACTAAAGTCGTGCCCTTATTACAAAACCTACCTGAATTGAGTTTTTCCGCAGCCTGTGAAGCCCATCCTTTATTATCAGCGTTTTGCGGCCCGACTAAAGTCGTGCCCTTATTACAAAACCTGACTGAATTGAGTTTTTCCGCAGACTGTGAAGGCCATCCTTTATTATCAGCGTCTTGCGGCCCGACTAAAGTCGTGCCCTTATTACAAAACCTGACTGAATTGAGTTTTTCCGCAGACTGTGAAGCCCTGTCGATTCAGACGTAAATTCAGGGGCATAAATGCCCCTGCTCCCTCCAGATGATTTCAACCTAAAAACGGCAGTTAAAGTGTGGCCGGAACGGTCAACTATATCCGACGTAAATGTGTTGCAGACACGAAGGATTTCACCGTTTGGGTGAGGTGCGGAGCAGTTCGGAATTCCACCAGAACACTCTTTGGCCGTTCTGCAAGAACCTTCAAGGAGCGAGGCATCCGATAAAGCGTATGTGGAACAAAATCCGCGAGTTAGCTTCCGCTTCGCGGAAATCGCGAGTTGGCGAGTTGGCGGCTGTGCATCGTATTTGCAAGTGAACGAGGCGAGCAGGGCCGTTCCCAACTGCCGTTTATAAGTTCAAAGGCGATTGCCCTGGGGGATTGGCTCGTTGGCCAGATGGGCCAGATGATCGGTCAGCAAGGCGGCTCCGGCCTTGAACTCTTCCGGCGGCCCGAGCAGGCTGACGACCAGCCATCCTGATTCCTTCATGCCGAAAAAGTAGCCGGGGTGGACCCAGACGCCGCGATCCAGCAGGGCCAGCACGGTTTGCTCGTCGGGCGCAAGGGCGGGAATACGCAGGACGGCGTACCAGCCGCCTTCAATCTCCAGGCGGCTCACGGCGGGCAGTTGCAGCAGGTGCTGATCCAGCTCGGCCAGATTGGCCGCCACGCGCTGCCGAATCTGCCATTGAATCTCCGTGCGTCCTTGCAGCCACGCGGGCAGCGCGGATTGCACCGGGGCATTCATGGAGAGGAATGTGTCGGCAATGACCTCCAGGCGATCCAGCGCCGTCTTCGCATCGGCTCCGGCGGCCATGATCCAGGCGGCCTTCATCTGCGGCAGCCCGGCAATCTTGCTCAGTCCGCTGACGACAAAGACCGGGACGCCTTCGAGGCCGGCGGCAAAACTGTTGGGCGCGGCGCCCAGGCTGAAGTCGAGAAAGACCTCGTCCACAATGAGCGAGAGGTCGAACTCGCGGCAGATGGCGGCGAGTTCCGCAGCCTCCCAGGGCTTGGTGAAGTGGCCGGTGGGGTTGTTGGGGTGCACCAGGACGATGGCCCGTGTTTGCGGTGAAATGGCGCGGCGGATTCCCTCCGGATCGACCTGCCAGCCGTGATCGTAGACCAGCGGCGCGGCCTTCAGCTTTACATCGTCCAAGACGGCGAGAAAGTCGAAGAGCGGGTAGCCCGGTTGGATGGCGAGAATCTCACTGCCGGGATCGCAGAGGAGACGGAAGAGGAAGCTGTAGGCCTCGCTGGTGCTGGTGGTGAGAATGATCTGTTGGGGCGCAAGCTCCACGCCGTGGCTCGCGTAATAATCACAGACCGCCTGGCGCGCACGAAGCAGGCCGCGCGGTTGCGGATCGTAGGCGAGGGCTTGGGGATTGGAGAGTGCGGCAAGCAGGGCCGGATCGTAGGCGAAGCCGCAGCGGGTGGGGTTGGAGGCGGTCAGATCGGCAATTGGCTCGCCGGCAGCAAGGCGCAGCCGATGCGCGCGCGCCAGCTCGCTCTCTTCGGTATTCCAGTTGGTTCGCTGTGAAAAGCGCATGGTGCATCCTTATGAAGAATCTGTTTTAGTTTATCAACCGCATAAATTGGTTATTCATTCTGGACAAGCGCGGACGAGGACGTCCGCGCTACAGCCGACCGGGAGGCCGGCGCTACATTCCGGTGATTCCCTGTTCGTGCGGTCACGGTACGAGTCATCCGCCCCGCAGGTGCCACAATAGAAAGAGGCGTCCTTTTCAACTTTACACGGACGAACACGGGAGGAAGATTGGCACTGCGCGCGGTTGTCTTCGACTATGGAATTGTGCTCAGCGGGCCGCCGAATGCCGAGGCCTGGGCCGCCATGAAGCGCATCACCGGATTGCCCGAAGAGCGCTTTGCGCCGCTCTTTTGGGGAGACAGGCAGGCCTACGACGAGGGCAAGCTGACGGGGATCACCTTCTGGCAAAAGCTGCTGCGGGAGGCCGGCCTGCCGCTGGATCAGGCGGACGAGCTGAATCGCTGGGACGGGCGCTTGTGGAGCGGAGTTTCGCTGGCCATGGTGGACTGGCAACGGGCGCTGCAGCAGCGCGGCCTGCGCACCGCCATCCTCTCCAACATGGGCGACTCCGTGCTGGAGCACATTCTGAGCCAGCATGACTGGATTCAGCGCTTCGACGTGCTGGTGTGGAGCTATCAGTTGGGCATCGCCAAGCCCGATGCGGAGATTTATCGCCACACGCTTGAACGGCTCGGCACGCAGCCCGAAGAGACGCTGTTCATCGACGACAAGCGGGAAAATGTGGAGGCGGCGCGGGCGCTGGGAATTCGGAGCATCGAGTATTCGAGCGTCGAGCAACTGCGGGCTGAACTGATCGCGAACGGCTTGGGGGCCGAATTGCCCCTGCCCGGCTAGTAAGAAACAAAAATGCAAGTTGAACGAAACAAACAAGTGAAGAAAAAGCCCAGGCCTAAAGGCCGCGCCTTGTTCTGCCTAATTCAGGGGCCTGAAGGCCCCTGCTCCCTCCGATTGCCAACCCGTTTCATTTCTCGCGGGTCGGCAACGCCGGTGGAGAACTACAAAGAAACAAAATTACCATTGAGCCGGAATTGAAGCGATTGCAGGGAAGATGTGGCGAGGATTGGGTAATCAATTTGGCGGGTTAGCGTTCGCTTCGCGGACATGGCGAGTTAGCGGCGGCATTGAGCTGGACGAGTTTCATGCCCCGTGGGCCGGATATGCCGGTGGGGAACTGAAAGCAAATGAGTTTAACGCGTCTTTGCGCGCGGCGCAATCGTACACTAGAGAGGGTGAGGAATCCGATGGAGAATTCATTGCAAACAATTAACGTAGGGCGCGCGGCTCTTTCGATCGCGCTGGGAGCCGCGCTGGTTTGCGGCGCGGGGCTGGCGCAAGGCCAGAGCGTACCGGTCGTGACCGGCGATGCACGGGTGGACAAGCTGCTCAGTCAGATGACGCTCGACGAGAAGATGACGCTGATTCATGGCGCATCGGAAGATCCGGCGGTCTATCAGGGCCAGGCCGGCTACCTTGCAGGCGTTCCGCGCCTGGGCATTCCTGGGCTGCGCTTTGCAGACGGGCCTCCGGGCGTGCTGACCCGCCATCCCTCGCAGGGCGAGACGGCCACCATGGGCGTCGCCGCCACCTTCAGCCGCAAGACGGCCGAGGAGAATGGCCTGGTGATCGGCCGCGAAGACCGCGCGCTGGGCATTGACGTTTCCCTGCAACCCTTCGTCAATATCGACCGCGACCTTGAATTCGCCCGCGGCTACAACACCTTCGGCGAAGATCCATTCCTGACCGCCGAGATGGGCGTGGCCGAGGTCAAGGGCATTCAGTCGCAGCACGTGATGGCGCAGATCAAGCACTATGTAGGCTATGACTCCGACAGTTCCAGCACGTTTATTGACGACCAGACGCTGCATGAGGTGTATGTCGCGCCCTTCGACGCGGCCATCCGGCAGGCTGACGTATCGTCCATCATGTGCTCCTACAACCGCATCAATGGAAGCTTCGCCTGCGGCAACGACTCCACGCTGACCAAGATTCTACGCGACGAGATCGGCTTCAAGGGCTTCGTCACTTCGGACTGGGGCGCGGTCCACGCCGTGAACTTCATCAATGCCGGCCTGGATATGGAGATGCCCGGCCCGGTCAAGATGGGCGGCTGGTCGATGCCCACCTTTTTTGATATGCAGCCCCCACCGCCTCCTCCGCCGGCTCACCCAGCTCCCGGCGCGGGCATCGACGACATAATGGCCATGTTTGGCGGCCGCATCCCCGAAGAGCCGGCCCCGGCGCGCGGCGCTTTGGGCGACTTTGGCCGTAAACTGGACGAGAAAAAGATGGACGCAGCTCTCAAGGACGGCACGGTGAAGGAAGCTGACATTACCCGCGCCGCCGGCCGCGTGCTGTATGAGATTGTCCACTTCGGCTACCTGGACGGCCAATCCAAGCATGAAGTCACCGAGCAGGCCATCGAGGCCAACGCCAAGATCATCGAGAAGACCGGCGAAGAGGCCGCCGTGCTGCTGAAAAATGAGGGCGGCGCGCTGCCTCTGAAGGCCGCCGATCTGGACTCCGTGGTTCTGATCGGACCGACCGCGCGCCAGGTGGATTCGATTGGCGTCAACGGCGAGCGCTCGGTCGGCCTGCCGCAGCGTCAGGTTGGCCCGCTGGAAGCTCTGCGCAAGGTTACCGGCAACGCCCAGATCAAGTTTGCCGTGGACGACGACATGGAAGGCACGACCGTTCCTGCCAGCGCGCTGAGCCACAACGGCAAGCCGGGACTGGTGCGCGGCGGCGCGAGCGCCGAGCAAGCCGATGCGCAGATTGACTTCACCGGCGCCAACGCCCTGCCGCCCAACACGACCACCACCTGGACGGGCACGCTCACCGCACCGAGCACGGGCGAGTATTGGCTTTACCTCCAGGCCCTCGGAACCAACGCAGCTATTTCCATCGACGGCAAGGGGCTGGCCCGGACTGGCGTCTGCCAGGGATGCGTCCACGGCGACATTCTGCAAGCCAATCAGGACAACGTCCTTCCCACCATCGATGGCCTGGACAATGTGCGCCGCATCCTTCAACTGACCGCAGGACCGCACCAGATTGCCATCAAGACCACCCCCGATAGCTCCAATGCTCCGGTTCAACTGCGGCTCAACTGGTACACTCCCGAGCAGCGCAAGGCCGACCACGAGGCCGCCATCGCCGCCGCCAAAAGCGCCAAGGTTGCGGTGGTCTTCCTCTGGACCCGCCTCACTCCCGTCTTCGGCCTTCCCGGCGAGCAGGACAAGCTGGTGGAAGAAGTGGCCGCCGTCAATCCCAACACCATCGTCGTGCTGAACACCAGCCAGCCGGTGGCTCTGCCTTGGCTCGGCAAGGTGAAGGCCGTGCTGGAGATGTGGTGGCCCGGAGACGAGGGCGGCTGGGCGACAGCCAACCTGCTGGCCGGCAAAACCAGCCCCTCGGGACGCCTGCCCGTTACCTGGGCCAAGCGCCTGGAGGACTACGCCGCCACCGACCCCAAGCATCCGGAGCGCTCGATGAAGGGCGTGGACGGAAAAACCACCTACAGCGAAGGCGTGAACGTCGGCTATCGCTGGTTCGACAAGGAGAAGATCGCTCCGCTCTTTGCCTTCGGCCATGGCCTCAGCTACACCACCTTTGCCTACTCCGGCTTGAAGATCGAGAAGGCCGCCGACGGCGGACTCGATGTGAAGGTGACGATCAAGAACACCGGCGGCGTGGATTCGGATGAAGTGCCGCAGGTCTACCTGGGCGCGCCCAGCAAGATTCCTGATGGCGTCAACTTCCCGGTGCGCGCTCTGGCTGGCTTTGACCGCGTGCATCTAGCCGCCGGCGAAGCCAAAGAGGTTACCCTCCATGTGGCGCCGCGCCAGTTGCAGTACTGGTCCACAAAAGACGGCAAGTGGATCACGGCAAGCGGCAAGCGCGTGGTCAGCGTGGGCGCATCCTCGCGCGATCTGCGCGTGGAAGAGAGCATCGACTTAGAAGCACAGTGAGGCCAACGATGCCGGGGCTTTTGCTCCGGCATCGTTGTTTGGAACGGATACAGCCGTTCGCCGTTGCCCTGCGCCTGACTCCTCGCGCGCCGGGGCTGTTAAAATCTACGCAGTCCCATTGAGAGAGAGTTGCCGTGACCTCATCCCAGCTTTTATCCCAACCGAAGAGCAGTGCGCTCACCTTTCAGGAGCTTTTGTTTCGTTTGCAGAGCTTTTGGGCGGAGCGCGGCTGCATCTTGCAGCAGCCATTCGACGTAGAAGTCGGCGCGGGCACCATGGCGCCGGAGACTTTTTTGCGCGTGCAGGGGCCGAAGCCGTACAAAGTCGGCTATGCACAGCCCTCGCGCCGCCCCGCCGACGGCCGCTACGGCGAGAACCCCAACCGGCTCTTCCGCCACACGCAATTTCAGCTCATCCTGAAGCCGCCGCCGGTGAACGTGCAGGAGCTTTACCTGCAATCGCTGGAAGCCATCGGCATCGACCTGAGCAAGCACGACCTGAAGTTCGAGGAAGACAACTGGGAAGGCCCGACGGTAGGCGCCTGGGGCGTGGGCTGGCAGGTGATGATGGACGGGATGGAGATCACCCAGTTCACCTACTTCCAGCAGTGCGGCGGACTGGACCTGGACCCCATCTGCGCCGAGCTGACCTATGGCCTGGAGCGCCTCTGCGCCTTCATGCAGGATGTGGACTCGGTCTACGACGTGGTCTGGGCGCGCGATCCGGAGACCGGCGCGGCGGTGACTTATGGCGATGTTAGGCTCACCGAGGAGTTGCAATACTCGGTGTATAACTTCGAGGACGCCGATGTGAGCAGGTTGTGGGAGCACTTCAACAGCTACGAGGCCGAGGCGCAGGCGCTGCTCAAGCGGGCCAATGCGCTGCTGGCCGATGAGAAGGCCACGGCGAAGGAAAAGCAGCGCTTCCCGCTGATGTCCACTTACGAATTGGCGCTGAAGTGCTCGAATCTCTTCAATCTTTTGGATGCCCGCGGAGCCATCAGCGTCACCGAGCGCGTGGGCATGATCGGGCGCATTCGCAATCTGGCGGTAGGCGCGGCCAAGGTCTATGCGGCGCAGCAGGTGAGTTAGCTGTCAGCCCTCAGCTTTCAGCTATCAGCTATCAGCCGTTAGAATGCTTGGATAATTGGTTGGCGAAGAAATTGCTGAAAGCTGATAGCTGAGAGCTGAAAGCTATTTTCTGATTTTCAAATACGCAGAAAGAACTTATCGCTATGGCAGACTTTTTGTTGGAGATTGGGCTGGACGAGGTTCCCGCCCGCATGATTGCCGGGGCCGAGGCCGAGTTGGGCCGCCGCGTCAACGATTTGCTCACGCGCGAGCGGTTGCTTGCCGATGGAGCCAAGCTGACCACTTACTCCACGCCACGCCGTCTGGCCGTGCTGGTCGAGGGCGTGCGGACGAGCCAGGCCGACAGCGAAGAGCAGCTTACCGGCCCGTCGTGGAATGTGGCCTTCAAGGACGGCGCACCGACCAAGGCAGCCGAGGCCTTTGCCAAGAAGGCCGGCGTCGCGATTGAGGCTCTGGAGAAAGTGACCAACGCCAAAGGCGAGTATGTTGGCGCAAAGGTCAAGCGGCTGGGTCGCGCGGCCTCCGAGTTATTGGCTACTGAGTTGCCCAAGGAAGTGCTGGGCCTTTACTGGGCAAAAAATATGTACTGGCGCGCGGGCAAGCCGGAGCGCTTTGTCCGGCCCATCCGCTGGATCGTTGCGCTGCTGGATTCCGCGGTCGTTCCGCTGGAGATTGCCGGGATCAAGGCGGGCAATGCGAGTCGCGGCCATCGCATTCTGCATGGGGAAGCGCCGGTGGTGATCGATCTTCCCAAGAGCTACGCAGAGGCGCTGCGCAAGGCCAAGGTGCTCGTTGAAGTCTCTGAAAGAAGAGAAAAAATCCGCAAGGCTCTGGACGCGGCGACGCGGACGGTTGCGGGCGCAAAATGGCGCGAGGATTTGGAACTTATCGAGACAGTCGTTCATCTGACCGAGTGGCCTACGGTTATTCTCGGTAACTTTGAGACGGAATACCTTGACCTTCCCGAAGAAGTCCTGGTTACAGTGATGCGCGACCACCAGAAGTACTTTGCCGTCGAAGGCGCGGATGGCAAGCTGCTGCCGCATTTTCTCACCGTGCTGAATATTCAGGTGGACGAAGAAGGCTACGCGACAATCCGCCACGGCAACCAGAAGGTTCTCCGCGCGCGCTTTAAGGACGCTCGTTTCTTCTGGGACTTTGACCAGAAGATTTCGCTTGAAAACCGAGTAGAGAGTCTGAAGAATGTCACATTCCAAAAGCAAATCGGCGACTATAACATGAAGACCGAAGCAAATCGACGGATTGCGAAGCAATATGCTAATTGGCTCGCAATTGTTGTTGATATTTCAGGTAACAAGAGTGTTCAGGAATATATTGATGCTGCAGTTTACGTGGCAAAAGCCGATCTAACTTCAGAACTAGTGAAAGAGTTTACTGAACTGCAAGGCATAATCGGTGGTGTATATGCCAAAGCCCAGGGGCTGGACCAGCGCATTGCAGATGCAGTTTACTGGCAATATCGGCCCGCGAATACAGACGATCAAATTCCGCCGACGATAGAGGGCCAGATTTTGGGCCTTGCAGATCGGATACACACAATAGTTGCGATGTTTTCAGTAGGAAATGCTCCAACAGGATCGAAAGATCCATTTGCTCTACGTCGCGCTGCAAATGCGGTAATTAAAATACTTGCTGAATCTGACAAATTGCAGATGTTTGATCTTGATCGTCTAATAGAGACGGCTGTTGATGAAGTTGAGAACAATGCGCAGACTTCGATTCCGTCCCACATGACCCTAAAAGAACAAGTCGCTGCCTTCTTCCGTGAGCGTCTGAGCTTCTACTTGAAAGACGTGCGCGGCTTCGCGTATGACACGGTGAATGCGGTTCTTGAGGATGTGCGGGTTACGGGCACAGAGGATGATGTGCGTGACATTATCGCGCGCTCAGAGTACGTGACCGCGAAACGCGGTTCTGCCGATTTCATTGCCATCTGTGCGGCCTTCAAGCGCATCAAAAACATTTTGCGCCAGGCCGAGGAAAAGGGATTTGCCCTCGGTTCGCCGAAGGATGTAGCACTCGCGCCGGAGGCGCAACAGCTTGCCGACGCGGCTGCCTTGCTTGCTCCTGAAGTGGCGGCGCTGCGCAAGCTGCGTTTCTACGGGCAGGCGCTGGAGGCTATCGCCACGCTGCGTCCGGTGGTGGATGCTTTCTTTGACAAAGTCATGGTGCTTGATCCTGATCCGGCGGTACGCGGCGCGCATCTGGGGCTGATCGACGAGGTTCTCAGCGGCTTTAGTGGCATTGCGGATTTCAGCGAGATTGTGACGGCATAAGGTTCATGGTTCCCCGGTCTCAAAATCGAGACCGGGGGCACCCGCATATGAATTGGTAATCAGGCATGGACAGACGCGGACGAGGACGTCCGCGCTACAGCCGGCCGGGAGGCCGGCGCTACAGTCAGGGCATCATAGCCGACCAGGAGGCCGGCGCTACAGTCAGGGCATGACCAGATCATGCGGTCGCGATACTATGCGCGCAACTTGCGGCGTACCACGCCGGTCAAACCCAGGAGGCCCGTTGCCAGCAGATAGAGGCTGCCCGGTTCAGGAGTGGCGGCTTCATAACTAACATTGGCGAAGACAGCCTGATCGTCAGTGTAGTTGAAATCGGATGGATAGTCGTAAGGGGCGCCCGTGTACGGCGTCGCGGGCAGGTCTTCCATGCCGACATAGACGCCTGACGGTATCGAAGGGTCAATGGAATTTCCCAGAGTCCAGGCAGCCGCGTAGGCGTGGTTGATTCCGTCGTAGCTGTTTGCGGGATTCGAGGAAAAAACCAGGCCATTCGGGAAGCCCGAGGGGATTTCGGCGGTGTCGAGGATTTGAAACTCCAGAACGTCGCCAGCATTGACGGAACCAAAGCTCACTTGATCGCCAAGGGAACTCGTCTGGTTGTTGAGCAGCCAGCCGCTGGAGGTGTTGGTGGTCACGTCGATCATCTGCAGGTAATCCGTGGCGCCGGCAGAGCCTTTGCCGATGAAATACCCGTCAACCTCACCGGTTGCTGTAGCTGTGAAGGTGTTGGTTGGAGCAACGGTCCCGGAATACGGATACGGAATCGTCGCGTCGGCCCAGGCTTGAGCCGAAAAAAGAGCCAGAATTACCGCTAAAACGAGATTCAGTGTTCTCATGGAAATCGAATCCTCCTAGATTTTGATGGCAGAAGGTGGTGCAGATCCGCAGAGGCAAAACCAAGAATTTGTTAAAACGAATAGGACTACCGGCAAGAACGTGCGTACAGCATAGCAGACCGGAATGCTCTTTGGCAGGGCTATCGAAGAATAATTCTCAAAATCGCTTGGCCGCCAGATTCGATAGCGGTGGACCGAGAGGCCATTTTGCAAAAGCTGCTTGCAGCGCCAGGCGGTTTTCTTGCGACAGGCTTTCCGATTCTTCTGGAACCATCTTTCCCCCGGCAACGTATAGAAGAAGAGCGACGGAGAGTTTCGACTGTGGAGGTATCTGGTGGCTGCATCGCGCAAGAGCAAAAAGTTCTGGATATGGCTGGGAGCGGGGATCTTAGTCGTGGTGGTGCTGCTGGGCGCCGGGCTGATGCGCCTGGCTTCCGGCGCCTCGATTGACCCCAACAAGCTGGGCAAGGTGACGCGCGGGGATGTGGCGCGGTCGGTGGTGGCCACAGGCAAGATTCAGCCGATTACCAAGGTCGAGGTGAAGTCCAAGGCCTCGGGCATCGTGGAAAAGCTCTACGTGGACATCAATACCCAGGTACATAAAGGCCAGGAGCTGGCGCAGCTCGATCAGCAGGAGATTGTGGCGCAGGTGGATGCGCAGCGGGCGCAACTGGCCTCGGCGGAAGCCAACGTGGCGACCTACGAGGCGAACATCGAGCAGGACAAGGTGAATGCCGCCGCGCCGGACCTGCCGATGTACAAGGCTACGCTGGACCGCAACCTGGAGATGCAGAAGGAAGGCGTGGTCAGCCGTCAGGCGCTGGACGACGCCAACAAGGATTACCTGGCCGCGCTGACTCGGCGCGATAATTCCAAAGCCCAGATTGGCGTGGACACGGCGCGGCTGAAGCAAGCGCGGGCGCAGGTGCAGCAGGCACAGGCGGGCTTGAAGCAGCTTGAGGAGCAGTTGAGTTATACGACGATTGTGGCGCCGATGGATGGCGTGATTCTCTCGCGCGACGTGGAGATTGGCGACGCGGTCAGTTCGATTCTGGTGCTGGGATCGACGGCCACGCTGGTGATGACCGAGGGCGACATCAACGAAGTCTATGTGCAGGGCAAGGTGGACGAGGCGGATATTGCGCACGTCTATATGAACCAGCCGGCGCGCATCAAGGTGGAGAGCTTCCGCGACCGGGTCTTTCAGGGCAAGGTGACGAAGATTGCGCCGCTGGGCGTGGAGAAGGATAATGTAACCACCTTCGAGGTGCGCGTCTCGATCGACAATCCCGGCGGCGAGTTGAAGGCCAACATGACGGCCAACGCGGAGATCATTCTGGATGAGCACAAGAATGTGCTGATGGTGCCCGAAAGCGCCGTGATGTATGACAACCAGAAGAACGCCTCCGTGGAGATTCCCGACAAGAAGCAGAAGGAAGGCAAGCGCAAAGTGCCGGTCAAGGTGGGTATTTCGAATGGATCGGTGACCGAGTTGCTGAGCGGGCTGATGGAAGGCGATCAGGTGGTGTTGCAGCAGTGACGCCAGGGATCAGGGGTCAGAGATCAGGGGTCAGAGTCCGATGCTATTGAAGCAGTAAGGTCGTTGGTCTGACCCCTAAACCCTGACCCCTGAACCCTGAAACCTGAAACCTGAAACGAAAGGAGCATGATGAAGAATCTTTGGATGGCAGCAGCGGCATTGGCGTTGGCGGCGCTTCCGGCTTTGGGCGCGGAGGCTACCTTTGAGCGCACACTCCAGGTGAGCGGGCGCGTGGAACTTACCGTGGCAACCGGTTCGGGCAACATTCATGTGACGCGCGGCACGGGCAACCAGGTTCATATCTGGGGCAAGGTGAAGACAAATTGCTGGGGCATCAACTGTCCCAGTGAGCAGCAGTTGCGCGAGTTCGCGGCCAATCCGCCCATTGAGCAGACGGGCGGCATCATCCGCATCGGCACGCGACACGAAAGCCTGCACAACATCAGCGTCGACTACGAGATTCAGGCGCCGGAGAATACATTTCTTGACGCAAGCTCCGGCTCGGGCAACGTGACCGTAGAGGGCGTGGGCGAGAACGCCAAGCTCTCCACCGGCTCCGGCAACATTCACGCCACCGGCCTGCATGGCGGCTTTTCCGCGGAGACCGGCTCGGGCAACATCTACGCCGAGCAGACCGGCGAGGGCTTTGTGAAGGCCGAAACCGGCTCCGGCAACCTGGAACTGCGCAATCTGCGCGGCGGATTGCAGGCGGAGACCGGCTCAGGCAACCTCAATGTGGGCGGGCTGCCCACGGCGGATTGGAAGCTGGAGGCCGGTTCCGGCAACATTGATCTCTGGATTCGCAATGCGCCGGCAACGCTGGACGCATCGACCGGGTCAGGCAGCATTCACACTGACCAAGAGATGACGACACATGGATCTTCAGATCACCATCACGTGGAAGGCAAGATCAACGGCGGCGGACCGACCGTGCGGGTCGAGACTGGGTCGGGCGATGTGCGCGTGCATTGAAAAGCAGGGAACAGGGAATAGGGAACAGGGAACAGCCATCCGTTATGATGTGAACCATGAGTAAGAGGCGAGAGCAGCGCAGATTTCAATCTCACGAGAGCGCGCGGATGGAGGCGCTGAACGGGCTGCCGCTGGCCTATTTCTGGCAGCGGTGGCTGGGACATTGGATCGATCTGATTCTGGTGATCATATTTTGGTGGCCGCTGGAGTTTCTCTTGCGGCATTTCCTGTTTCATGAAAATGCCATTGAAATGAAATGGGATTACCATGAGCCGGGAAACATCGTGGCGATGGTCCTCTACTGGGGGCTGTTCAACTACTTTGGCAATGGCCGGACTCCGGGCAAGTGGATTGCGCGGACGCAGGCCGTTTCATTGACCAGTGAGCGGTTGGGTTTGTGGCAGTCGTTTGAGCGCGGGCTGGGGTACGGGGCAGCCGTTCTGGAATGCGGCGTTGGATTCTTGCAGTTTTTTTGGGACCTCAACCGGATGTGCGCTCAGGACCGGCTGGCCGAGACGATTGTGGTGGATCGGCGGAAGCGCGCGAATCCTACGCTCGAAGCGCCAGAAGTGAAGGTCGATTCGTCAACAGAAACGGCTGAACCGTTAAACTAGAAGCATGGTTCGCATTCTTCGCCCGATTCCGCTCGAACAACTGAAGCTGCTGGTCTTTGATCTGGATGGCACGCTGATCGACTCGGCGCAGGACCTCTGCAACAGCGTCAACGCGACTTTGGAATACGTGGGGCGCGCGCCGCTGGCCGATGAGGTGGTCGCCGGCTACATCGGCGACGGCGCGATTATGCTGATCCGGCGGGCGCTCTTTGGGCGGGAGGCGGCGGAGAGCGGCGCGCCGATGGACGAGGAGCTGCTCACCCGCGCCTACAACTACTTTCTGGCCTATTATCGCGAGCACAAGCTGGACTTTACCTACGCTTACGAGGGGGTTCTGGAGGCGCTGGCCGCGCTGCGGCGCTTCCACGAGCATCCCGACGGCCCGGCACGGCTGATGGCCGTGCTGACCAACAAGCCGGTCCGTCCGGCGCAGTCCATCTGCGAGGCGCTGGGCCTTGCGCCGTTTTTTCTGCGCATTTATGGGGGCAACAGCTTTGCCACCAAGAAGCCCGATCCGGAGGGGCTGCGCGCGCTGATGAGCGAGGCCGGAGCGCTGCCGGAGGAGACGGTGATGATCGGCGACAGCCAGGTGGATGTGGAGGCAGCGCGCAATGCGGGAGCGTGGTGCATTGGGTGTACCTTCGGCCTTCAGCCGGAGAGTTTGGAGGCCAATCCGCCAGATGTGCTGGTGGATTCGCCCGCCGATTGGACGGCGGCGCTGAGCTTGGCGCTGTAGGCTGAAAGCATGGAGACTTCCCTTCCCTTTCGTCCGTTGCGCATCGTCCTGCCCGGCGGCAGCGGCCAGGTGGGCCAGATGCTGGCGCGGCACTTTCAGGAGCAAGGCCACCACGTGGCCGTACTGACGCGCGGGCCTTACTCCGCGCCCTGGCAGACGGTTCACTGGGACGGGGAGAGCGTTGGCGATTGGATCGCGACGCTGGAGGGGGCGGACCTCTGCATCAACCTGGCCGGGCGCAGTGTGAATTGCAGCTCCAACGCGGCCAACCGGCGGGAGATTTACGAATCGCGCATCCGAAGCACGCGGCTGCTCGGCCAGGTGATTGCAGGGCTGAGCGCGCCGCCGCGGGTGTGGATGAATGCCTCGGCGGCGACGATCAACCCGCGCGCACTGGATGCGGATGGTGTAGATTTGCCGGTGGGCGAGATGGGCATAGACTTAATGATCCAGCACGAATGCATTGTGAAAGACGACCGAAAAGCAACCACAGGTCCTTCGACTCCGCTGCGCTCCGCTCAGGATGACAGAGTTTTGGAGTTACAATCGTTTTTTGCCGGAAATACTGCCGGAAATACTGAAGAAACGCCCTCCACGGAACCCTGGGCCGAACAGCGGGGCTTTGCCGCGCGCGTGGCTCGTGATTGGGAGGCGGCTTTCTTCGCGGCAGAGACGCCGCGCACACGCAAAGTAGCTCTGCGCAGCGCCGTGGTGCTCAGTCCCGCGCAGGGCAGCGCCTTCGGCGTGCTGTCGAAGCTGACGCGCTTCGGCCTGGGCGGCACGCAGGGCAATGGACGCCAGTTCGTCTGCTGGATTCATGAGGCCGATTATGCGCGCGCGGTGGATTTTCTCGCCGCCCGCGAGGATTTGCAAGGACCGTTTAACTTGGCCGCGCCCGCGCCGCTGCCCAACCGCGCGTTCATGGCGGCGCTGCGCTGGGCGTGGGATGTGCCCAACGGATTGCCCGCGCCCGCGCTGGCGATTCGGCTGGGCGCGCTCTTACTGCGCACCGACCCGGAACTGGTGCTGCAAAGCTGCCGCGCCGTTCCCGGACGGCTGCTGGAGGCGGGCTTTGCGTTCGAGTTTCCGGAGTGGCCCGAGGCGGCGGAAGATTTGGTGCGGCAGTGGAAGAACAGGGAGTAGGGAACAGGGATCAGGGATTAGGGAACAGGGATCAGGGATTAGGAGACAGGAAGCATCGAGTAGGTTCTTCGAAAGTGTTGAGCGGGCGTGGACCGGGAGGTCCACTCCACAGCCGGCCAGGAGGCCGGCGCTACGATTTCATTCGCGAGGGGTTGATAATGCCAGTGGAGGGTTTTCTCTGATCTCTGATCCCTGTTCCCTGTTCCCTGTTTTTTTCACTTGGCCGGCGGCGTAATGTCGGTGATGGGCAGGTCGATGTGGCCGAGGAGGATTTCGAAGCGGCGCTGCTCTTCACGCTTGTAGGTCGCCTGATCGGGCCATAGCTCCTGGATGAAGCGTTCTTCGTCGGGATTGGCGGTGGTGGCCACGGTGGAGTTCTTGTAGCGGATGGTGACGCGATAGTCCCAACGCAGCTCTTCGGAGACATGGATCGTCGGCGTTTCGATCTTCACGGAGAGGATGCGGCCGGTGGCCTGAATCTTTTGCAGCAGCGGGTAATGGTTCTTCAGGAAGAGCTGCAGGAACTCGGCCTGATGGCCCCATTGGCACTTGTAGTAGTACTCGACGGTGTAGGGCTGGTCGGAGCTGCCCTGCGGCGGCGCGCCCTGCGCCAGGAGCGGGGCGGTGAAGATGAGGGCGAGTACGGCGAGTAGAATGCGGCGCATGGAATCTCCTTGATTGAAGTGATTGTAGCGCGAATCTGACAATGACGACTATTCCCTGTTCCCTGATCCCTGCCCCCTGTTCTACCAACGCAGATGGAAGAGGCGCTTCAGCTCCGGGGCGAACTCCTGGAAGAGGTGTTCGGTGCCGATGAAGCCGGCTTCGATGTGGCCGGATTGCACGCCCTGCACCAGCGCAGTGTAATGGCTGGGATACCACATGGCCTGGATCATGGAACTGCCGTAGATGCTGCCGATCTGCGGCAGGTCGAGCGTGAGATGGCCGCTGTGGGTGTAGGTGAGAAAGCTCATCTTGAAGACGTGGCCGCCGCGGCGGAAGAGGCCGGTGCAGGCGCAGGGAAAGTAGCGCGGGTCCGTGCCCGCGGCGGCGGCCATGCTCTCGTGCATGGTGTTCTGGATCAGGTTGCCGCCATAGCTGGAGCCGAGGCGGCGAACAAAGCCGCCAGCGCTGCGGTTCCAGGCGGAGGGAACGGCGAAGGTCTGGTTGTAGATGGCGGTTCCCAGCGACTCGACGTGGAGGGAGCTGGAGCGCCCGTCTTCGTCAATCCAGCGCTCCCAGCGCTGGCGGCCGGTGAGCGGCTTGTAGGTATTGAGCTGGAACGGCGGTTGCACGGTGAGCGCCTGGGCAAGCGAGTGCTTGAAGGTGTTTTGGGCAAAGGCGAGGCAAGGCGCCAGGAGCAGCAGGAGCAACGGAAAGCGGATGTAGGAGGTCACTCCTCCATTTTTACCAAAGTACGCGCGGATATTGGCTCCGCGCCGCAAAAAATTTTTGAGAATGAATCCCCGCCGTACCTGTATCCTCATTCCATGGACAAGGACGACTTCCCCGCGCCCTCCGGCCCCAGCCACGCGAATCTGCTGGAAGATTCAGCCTCCTCTTACCTGCGCTCGGCGCGCCATCAGCCGGTCTGGTGGCATCCGTGGAGCGAAGCGGCCTTTGCGCGCGCCCAGGCGGAGGACAAGCCCATTCTGCTGGACATCGGCGCGGTCTGGTGCCACTGGTGCCACGTGATGGACCGTGAGTCTTACGAGAACCCGGAGATTGCCGCGCTGATCAACGAGCATTTTGTCGCCGTGAAGGTGGATCGCGACGAACGCCCCGACGTGGACGCGCGCTACCAGTCAGCGGTCTCGGCGATCACCGGCCAGGGCGGGTGGCCGCTGACGGCCTTTCTCACCCCGGATGGGCGGCCTTACTTTGGCGGCACGTATATTCCGCCGGACGACCGCTACGGCCGCCCCGGATTTGGCCGGGTGCTGACCGCGCTGGCCGAGGTCTGGCGCACGCGGCGCGAGGAAGCGCGGGAGACCGCTGCCAGCGCCATGGCCGCCATCGAGCACAATGAATCATTTTCCGGCCACGGGGGCGAAGTTTCCCTCGCCCTGACCGATAAGATTGCCGTCTCGATCCTCAAGCAGTTTGACCCGCGCCACGGCGGCTTCGGCGCGCAGCCCAAATTCCCTCACCCCGGGGCACTGGACCTGCTGCTGCACGCGGGGTTGAATCGCGGCAACCAGGATTTCGTGAGCGCCTTTGCCGCAACGCTGGAAAAGATGGCCCAGGGCGGCGTTTACGATCAACTGGGCGGCGGCTTTCATCGCTATAGCGTGGATGAGCGCTGGCGCGTGCCGCACTTCGAGAAGATGCTCTACGACAACACCGAGCTGCTGCGCAACTATCTGCACGGCGCCGAGAGCCTGGGGCGCGAGGACTTCCGCCAGACGGCCGCGGAGATCGTGGGCTGGCTGGAGACGACCATGAGCGACCGCCAGCGCGGCGGCTTTTACGCCTCGCAGGACGCGGACATCAACCTGGACGACGACGGCGATTATTTCACCTGGACGCTGGCCGAGGCCCGCGCGGCATTGCATGCAGCGGAGTTCTCTTCCTTCGAGGAGGAGATGGCGATTCGCTACTGGGGCATCGGCGAGATCGGCGATATGCGCCACGATCCGGCGCGGAATGTTCTCCATGTGGACCGGAGCGTCGCGGAATTGGCGGCGAAGACCGGCCAGAGCGAGGACGAAGCGCACGCACGATTGGAGGCGGCCCGCCAAGCGCTGCTGGCGGCCCGCGCCAAGCGCCCCACGCCCTTTATCGACCGCACGCTTTACACTGGCTGGAACGCGATGGCCGTGGCGGCCTTCCTGGAGGCGGCGCGCGTGCTCAAGTCCAGCGAGGCGCAGGAGTTTGCCCTGCTCACCCTGGACCGTCTGCTGCGCGATGCGTGGGACGGCGAAGCGGCTCTCGGCCATGTGATTGCGTATGGGGAAGACGGCGCCGGGAAGCCGGCGGAAAAGGCGCCGGGGACGCTCGACGATTACGCTTTCACGGTGACGGCCTGCCTGGATGCCTGGGCCGCGAGCGGCGAGATGCGCTACTACCAGGCCGCCGTCCGCCTGGCTGATGCGATGATTTCCCGCTTCTACGACCCAATCGGCGGAGGCTTCTTTGATGCGGCGACTCTGACCGGATGCGCTCCGCTGGGCGCTCTGGCGGCGCGGCGCAAGCCGCTGCAGGACTCGCCCACCCCCGCGGGCAATCCCACCGCGGCCTCGGCCCTGCTGCGCCTGACCAACCTCTCCAACAACAAGGAGTACCGCGCGATTGCCGCCGAGACGCTGGCCTCTTTTGGCGGCGTCGCCGAACACTTTGGCCTGTACGCCGGCAGCTACGGGCTGGCGCTGGAGCGGCTACTGCTCGATCCGGCGCAGGTGGTGGTGGTCGGCTGCGGGGCGCTGGCCGAAGAGATGGAGAGGCTGGCTTCGGTCGGATTCGCGGTCCAAAGGACGGTTCTGCGCATTGCATTCGAGCAGCTTGTTCCGGGCGGCCTTCCCGAAGCGCTGGCCGAAACCCTGCTCCAGCTTCCTCAGCCCGCGGGCGCGGAGGCCTGGGCCGTGGTTTGCCTGGGACGGACGTGCCTTCCGCCGGTGGCCAGCATGGAAGCGCTGCAAGCTGCCCTGGCGGGAGGCAACCCTTCATGAGGCATTCCCCGGATTGCGCCGCGCTCCATCCGGGGCGATTCTTGCGTCACCCCTCTGGGGTGAATTCTGACGCATGTCATTCATTCCTAGCGAGGTAGAAACAAGCGCGGACCGGGAGGTCCACACCACAGCCGGCCGGGAGGCCGGCGCTGCACGCTGCAATCCATAAAAACTCAACCCTCCGTAACCCAAAATCTACTTGGAAACCAGGAACTTTTATAGAGTTTCATCGCTTTTTTGCCGATGAACCACCCAAGGGAGATTCTGTTCGCGCGAGGGTGAGCTTGAGGCCTTTCCGGACAATTCGGGTTCTTTTGTTTGCGCTGGCCATTGGGCAGGCCGCACGGGCGCAGCAGTATGTCTTTCAAGCCTTTCGCCAGGCTGAAGGTTTGAAGAACCTGGCAGTCAATTCGATAGCCAGGGACCGCCAAGGAGCACTCTGGCTGGGGACAGAAAATGGCGTTTACCGGTTTCTTGGCTCAGGTTTTGAGCAGTTCGGGAAAGATCAGGGCATTGCCGAGCGCGACGTGCCGCAAGTCTTTGCGGATTCAGAGGGGCAGATTTGGGCGGGCACGAGCGGGAATCTCTATCGCTGGGACGGGCAGCGTTTTCGAGCTATCGGCAGCGCCCCCATTCAGTTTTGGGGCGATCAGCGCATCGCCGAGGAAGGCCCGCGCCGCCTGTTGGTCGTAGACACCAACCGGCTTTACCGGGTGCAATACGATGCGCGTGGCTCGGTGTACTCCTATGCCTCGGTCTTTCACTCCAAGATGCTGAACGCGATGCCGGATCTGCACAATCTAGCCAGTGTGGCCGTAGTCAGCCGAGGGCCAACGGGCAGCGAGGTCTGGGTGGGCTGCGGCGCAATGCTCTGTTCCTGGCCGGTGGGGCATGAGGACGCGGTAACGGAATGGGGCACGGACAAGGGCGTGGATGAGACGCGCTGGCACTCGGTGCTGGTGGACCATGAGGGAACGCTCTGGGCAGTGGGTGAGCATCATGTGGTGGTATTGCCGCGCGGGGCAACGCGCTTTGTCGAACGCAACCGGCCCGATCCCGACCCCAATAGCGTCTACCGGCAGATCTCGGCGGCGATAGACCGCGCGGGCCGGATTCTCACAGTCACCGACGAGGGAGTCGCGCGCTGGGAGGGGAACCGCTGGCGGATGATCGGCCGAGCCAACGGGCTGGACAGTGGTCATATCAGCTCGATGCTCATCGACGCGGACGGCGACTTGTGGATGGCAACCTTGGGGCGCGGTCTGTACCACTGGGTAGGCTATGAAGACTGGGAAGCGTGGAGCGATCCGCAGGGTCTGCCTTCCGCAACCGTTTGGAGCATCGTGGCGTCCGGCGGCCAGCGGGTGATCGCCGGAACCGAGAAGGGTCCGGCGTGGATCGATTTGAGCAGCGGCGCGGCCGGCCCGTTCTTTGCAGGGCAGAAATGGACGTACGGGCAGATCATCGGCATGGGGTACAACCATGATGGGTCCGTCTGGACGATTACCGTCTCCGGCGACCTTCTCCGCATCGATCCTCAGACCGTCCGCTTCGAGGCGATTGTCAGAGTTCCCGGCTTGATTGAAGGCGCGATGCAGGGCAGGGACGGGAGCGCGTATTTTTTCAGTGAAGAGGGCGTGTATGCCTTTCCGGCGATCAATGGCAGAGAGAATCCGGTACGCGTTGACTCCGCCAATGCACAGCTGGGTCAATACAGGCTGGCGGATGCCGGCTGTTTCGCGGCCGACGGCACGGCGTGGCTGCTGAGTGGAAACCGGCTGTTGCATGGAATCAACGGCCGGTGGAGCCTGCCGCCGATCGACGGGCTGCCCAAGATGAAAGAGTCGCTCGTGGCGCTCACCTGCGCCGCCGATGGCGCCTTGTGGGCTACCGGGGCAGAGAGCGGAACCTGGCGTCTAACGCCGGAGGCAGGGCGTTTGCGAGCCTGGCAGTTGACGCTTCCCGCCGAATTGGCGACCATGTCTCCCGTTTCCATCCTCGCCGACCGACGCGGTTGGATCTGGATGGGCACCGACGGCGGACTGGTGGTGTGGAATGGGCGGGAATGGCGGCACCTGACCCAGGAAAGCGGCCTGATCTGGAACGACACGAATCAATCCGCGCTCACCGAAGGTTCCGACGGTTCTCTCTGGATCGGCACCAGCGGCGGACTGGCGCACATGCTGCATCCCGAGCGGGTCTTCGGTCCGGTCCCGTTGACCGTCTCGCTGACGGAATTTGAACGCGGCGCGATGAACTACACCGGAGCGCGGCAGATCACACTGCCCTGGGCCGGACCACCGCTGCAATTCCGCGTCTCATCGCCCACCATGCGCAACCGAAGCGAACTGATCCTGAAGATACGCATGGCGGGTTTGCAAGCGGAATGGGCAGAAATTCCAGACGGAATCGCAACCTATTCCCGTCTCAGTCCAGGTTCGTATACCTTCATGGCCATGGCCTGCAACCCAGGGCTGAACGCCTGTTCCGAGACGGTAAATGTTGACATAAAAATTCTGCCGCCCTGGTGGAGAACCTACTGGTTTTTCGCCCTATGCACTCTTGCTTTTTTGGCTTTGCTGATTGCGATCAACCAAATCTACGAGCGGCACTTGCTCGCCCGCAGCCGAGAGTTGGAGAGGCAAGTTGGAGAGCGCACGCGCGAACTGGAGCTTAGCCGCGAGCAGTTGCACATCCAAGCCACCCACGACGGCCTGACCGGCTTGCTCAACCGTACCGCCATTCTGCAAACCTTGACGCAAGAGATGGAGCGCGCACGGCGCGAAGGCCAGACCGTGGTGGTGGCGCTGATTGATCTGGATCACTTCAAGCGCATCAATGACCGCTACGGGCATCTGGCCGGCGATGAGGCGCTACGCTGCTTCTCCTCCGCCGTCGGCACGGCAATCCGCGCCTATGACCACGCCGGACGCTACGGCGGCGAGGAGTTCCTGGTCGTTCTAACGCAGATTCCGCGCGATGCCATCGAGCAAAGGCTTGCCGGTCTGCATCAAGGCATCACCAACCTGCAAATCCACGCGCAAGGTTCGGAGTTCGAGGTCAATTGCAGTGTAGGCGCAACCGTCTTCGACCCATTGCAGGGAGTTGCCGGCGTCGAATCCCTGCTGGCCATCGCCGATCTGTCACTGTATGCCGCCAAGGCCGCGGGCCGCAATCGCGTGATCTTCCGCTCGCCTGTCAGTGCGTCGAGTGAGCGGGAAGTACAACCGCAGCTCTCCAGCACCCACTGAAGAAGCACGCTGGCAGTTTGCGTCACTTCCGCAAACCTCAAGCTAGCCGGAGAGCAGGACAAGATACTGGAGCTCTGGCCTACTGGGCGGCCGCAGCGTGGAGCTGCCGGTCCACGCACCAATCACTCGCTGCTGAAGGGACTCCCCTCCACCGGCTTGAGCGTCGTCGGATCATGCTCCACCGCTGCCTCTGCTCCAGACCGGCTGCTTTTGCTGGTCTTTGTCTCCATGAAAGTGTTGAAGACCCGGTTGGGATCGCCGGGAAGCAGGTGATTCTCCTCGAGCGCCAGCCGCACCCGCCGCCGGAACTCCCGCACCGGCGCGTACTGCTTGGTGGCCCGGGTCTTGAAGATCACCGGGAAGATCAACTCCGAGCCTTTGATGGCATCCACGCCGACAATCTGCGGGTCGGCGATAAAGTCCGCGCGGAACTCCTCGCTCATGCGAATCTCCATCGCGATGCCCTTGAGCAGCTCCAGCACCCGGTCGGGGTTGGCGGAGAAATCCACGCTCACGTTGACCGTGGCCACCGAGAAGCCCACGCTCAGGTTAGCCACGGTGGTGATCTGCGAGTTGGGAATGATGTACAGCGTGCCGTCCGCGTCGCGCACTGTGGTTTTGCGCAGCGTCATTGCCTCCACCACTCCGGCCAGGCCAGCCAGGCGCACCGTGTCGCCCACGCCGAACTGATCCTCGACAAGAATCAGGATGCCGTTGAACATATCGCGCACGATATTCTGCGCCGCCAACCCGATGGCCACGCCGGCAATCCCAGCCGAGGTGAGCAGCGGCGCCAGATTGATCCCCACCGCGTCCAGAAACTGCAAGCCGACGATGGTGCCGATGATTGCGAGGCCGGAGGCGCGAATCACTCCAGAGAGCGTCTTCACCTGCGAGATGCGCGCCGGGCTGGAGGCGTGCTCCACGGCAAGATGGATCATCCGCGAGGTAATCAGCCGCAGCAACCGGCTCAAAACAAAGCCGATCAGCGCCACCATCAGCAGATGCGGCAGGCGCAGGCGCACAAACTCCTCGCCGTCCGCGCTCCAGTGGTCCAGCAAACGCCCCAGAAAGCGCTCCTCGGCAAAGATCCCCGTCCGCATGGCCAGCAAAACAATAAGAGAATGCATTCTCAACTCCTTTTAATAGAATAGACTGTGCGCAGAGCGGCCATGCATCTCCGTTCCCTTTCGCCAGAGATACTTCTCTTTGTAGCTCAGATGGGCTACACTTGCAGCATGGCCACCAATGCTGTTGTCCGCTCCCGAATCAGCGCCGACGTGAAAGAGAAGGCCTCTGCCGTGTTGGGTGAAATGGGCCTGACTGTTTCCGACGTGATGCGCATCGTTCTCACCAGAGTCGCCAAAGAAGAGGCCCTGCCCTTCGATTTGAAGCCCAACAAACTCACGCGGGAGACTCTGCAAAAGACCGCCAAGGGCATTGAGGTGCATCAGGCCAAGGATGCCGACGATCTCTTCCATCAATTGGGGATTTGATGCGCACACCCAGACGGGCAAACGCATCTTCATTCGTTCCGGTACGGAAAGAATACGCCGCGCAGGGTGCTGTAATGATGCGTATTGTAACAAGGGCACGACTTCAGTCGGGCCGCAAATTGGCAAAGCAAACAGAGTGGGCTTCAGCCTCTGCATCCAGCATCGGCCTGCAATCGCGATGGAAATACATCGAGGTTGGCAGGGGCTAAAGCCCATATCATCATGCGCTTCCGAGGTGGCCCGACTGAAGTCGTGCCCTTATTACAAGACCGATCTTGGAAAGCGATCTGAGGAATTTAGATGTGTTTGCCCTGGCTCCTCCATCGACTCAACCCGTCCGCAGACTCCTGGATTGTTACAATAAACTGAGTAGCTCCAATTTCCCCGCAGTTGCGACAAGACAGGCTTTTCAGGAGTAAAGAGTATGGAAGCGGCCCTTTCCAGCGCTCGCGCGTCCGTGTCGGCAGACGACACCCGCCTCAGCCCCCCGCAGTTGATCGAAATCTACCGGCTGATGGTTCTCTCCCGCCGCGTGGATGACCGCGAAATCCTGCTCAAGCGCCAGCAAAAGACCTTCTTCCAAATCTCCGGCGCCGGCCACGAGGCCTTGCTGGTCGGCGCGGCGCTCGCCCTGCGCCCCGGCCATGACTGGTTCTTCCCCTACTACCGCGACCGCGCGCTCTGCCTCACGCTCGGCGTCACCCCTGCCGAGATGCTCCTGCAGGCCGTGGGCGCGGCCACCGACCCAGCCAGCGGCGGCCGCCAGATGCCCACCCACTGGAGCAGCCGCGCCCTCAACATCGTCAGTTCCTCCTCTTCCACCGCCTCGCAGCTCCTCCACGCCGTGGGCTGCGCCGAGGCTGGCCGATCCTTCAGCCGGCACCCCGAAGCCGCCGCCCCCGCGCCGGACGACTACCGCGCCTTCCGCGAAGTGAAATTCCACGGCGACGAGCTCGTCTGGACCTCGCTCGGTGAAGGCTCCACCTCCCAGGGCGAGTTCTGGGAGGCGCTGAACACCGCAGCCAATCGCAAACTGCCGGTCCTCTTCTGCGTGGAAGACAACGGGTATGCGATCAGCACGCCGGTCGAGGTGAGTATGCCGGGGGGCAACATCTCCCGCCTGGTGGCCAACTTTCCCAACTTCTACTTTGCCGAAGTGGACGGCACCGACCCGGAAGCCAGCTTCCACGCCGTTCAAGCCGCCGCCGCTCACTGCCGCGCCGGCCTCGGCCCCGCCTTTGTTCACGGCCATTGCATGAGGGCCTACTCCCACTCGCTCTCGGACGACGACAAGCACTATCGCACCCAGGCCGAGAGAGAGGCCGACGCCCTGCGCGATCCTTTGGTCAAGATGCGCGCCCGCCTGCTCCGCGAAGAAATCCTCACCGAGGCCGAGCTGACCGCGCTGGAGCACGCGCTGGACCAGGAGGTCGCCGACGCCGCCGAGCACGCCTTGGCCGCTCCGCTGCCGCGTATCTCCGAGATCACCCAGCACGTTTACTCCGAATCTCTCGACCCCACCCGCGCCCCTTTCGCCACTGAGCAATCCGCCGCCACCGACCCCAAGCCCAAGACCATGGCCGACCTCATCAACGCCTGCCTGCACGACGAGATGCGCCGCGATCCGCGCATCGTCGTCTTCGGCGAGGACGTGGCCGACGCCAGCCGCGAGGAGGCTCTCGCCGAGGTCAAAGGCAAGGGCGGCGTCTTCAAGCTCACCGCCGGCCTGCAAACCGAGTTCGGCTCCGAGCGCGTCTTCAACTCGCCGCTGGCCGAGGCCAATATCGTCGGCCGCGCCCTCGGTTACGCCGTGCGCGGCATGAAGCCGGTGGTCGAGATTCAGTTCTTCGACTACATCTGGCCGGCGATGCACCAGATTCACAACGAACTGGCCGTTCTCCGCTGGCGGTCGAACGGCGAGTGGAGCTGCCCCGTGGTGATTCGCGTGCCCATCGGCGGCTACCTCACGGGCGGATCCATCTATCACTCGCAATCGGGCGAGAGCATCTTTACGCACATCCCCGGCCTGCGCGTGGTCTTCCCGTCGAATGCGCTGGACGCCAACGGCCTGCTGCGTACCGCGATTCGATGCGACGATCCGGTGCTTTTCCTGGAGCACAAGCGACTCTACCGCGAGACCCACGACCGTGCGCCCTATCCCGGCCCCGACTACGCCATTCCCTTCGGCAAGGCACGGCTCGTCCGCGCAGGCTCTGACCTGACCATCATTACTTATGGCGCGCTGGTTCCCCGCAGCCTGCAAGCCGCCGAGCGCGCCCGCCGCGCGCATAACATCGATGTGGAGATTCTCGACCTGCGGACGCTCAATCCGTATGATTGGGAAGCTATCGCCGCGTCGGTCAAAAAGACCAGCCGCGTCCTCGTCGTCCACGAAGACATGCTCAGTTGGGGCTACGGCGCGGAGATCGCCGCCCGCATCGGCGAGGAGCTATTCGACTCGCTCGACGCGCCCGTCCGCCGCATCGGCGCGATGGACACCTTCGTCGCCTACCAGCCGGTCCTCGAAGACGCGATTCTCCCCCAGCCCGATACGATCCTCAAAGCGATTGTCGAGTTGAAGGCGTATTGAGAAGAAAAGTAGGAATGGAAAGACGATTTCTCAGGCTACCAGGTGCCCCACATCTGCCGCGCTCGTGCGGCAAATGTCGCAAAGATGCCGAAAAAGCGCAAATCACTTGCGTTTGGCTTTGCTCTTCACCGGGTTCCGATGAAAAAACCGGAAGATTTCTAAAACAGACGCTACGGCAGCAGCGAACAGTTGCAGGCGCTCCTCGGGCATAGGGAGATGTGGCTTCAACTCCGCGGCCAGTTCGGGGTCTGCTTCCGACAAAATGACGGTAATTGGAGCCAGAAAATGCCAATGCACTCTGTTGTCGATTAAACGCTTCCACGCGGCCGGATGTTGATTCGTCCCCAGCATAAAGCCCGCCGCCCACTCCTGGCCGTCCATATTGCCCTCCTCATCCGCGACGAAGAAAGGAATATAGGGTTGGTCCGCCATCAATTTCGCGGCAATCGTGTTCCAATGGCGTTCCAGCAGCGTACGGAGTTCTTCCGGATCGACAAAGGAATAGCGAACAGTTGCTCCAGGCGCCATGCGCAAAATTTCGGGAATGAATTCACTCAGGGGTTCAGTGCAGGGTCCGCTGATCAGCGCGCAGAAGAACCCATCCAATTCAGGCACGGACATGGAGTCGGGGTTGACCCGCTCCAGCAGCAGATTCAACTGTTCAAAATCGGCATCCGTGAGCGGTGTAGTCAAATGATTCACGAAAATGAATGTCCTCACTCTTTCAAATCGAATTGCAGGTTCACGCCGGGTAATGGGCGCCACGTACCCAAGGCTCTCAAATCCCTCAGTCGCTCAATGCTCTCCCGGCGGCAACTTGCAGCAATCGCCGGCTTCTACCGGCTCGCTGGCGCCGGCGTCCAGAACCACCTTCCACTGGCCGTTGGGTTCTTTGCGCCAGATGGTCATGTAGCGGCCCTTGGTGGTGACTGGGTTGCCGTTGGCGTCTTTGCTGTGGCCCTCGAAGTGTCCCCAGGTGTAGCCCATGTCGCCGGAAGGGCCCATGACGGCGTCGGTCGGGGTCCAGATCAATTGATAGACCTTGGGGTCCCAGTTGGCGGATTTGGCGATGGCCACGCGACCGATGTTGGGTGGCGCTCCGTTGCCCAGCGCGACGCCATCCTCGGCAAACCAGGAGGCAAAGGCAGCGCCCCCGTGCTCCAGCACGTCCTTGGCAAAGCGCGCCTCGAGGTCGTAGAGCAGCATCTTGCCCGGCTTCACCGTTGTGTCGGTGAGCGGATTGGGCGCGGTCTGGGCATTCGCATCGGGAATCATCAGTTGCCCCCACGCCGCACCGGAAGCAGCCATTCCTGCAAGCAACACGCTGCACAGAATCAATTTCCAGCTTACTGACCCAATAGCTCGCACGACTTAAGCCCTCCAATGGCAGAAAAAGCAGATGTGCTTATCGTACAACGGCGAAGGCAGGCCGGGGGAGGAATCCCTGATCCTCGACATGCGTGGACCGGGAGGTTCACGCTCCAGCCGGCCAGGAGGCCGGCGCTACAGTTTTCATCGCGCGCGGCCCCAGAACGGCGTTGAGGGCAGGGCAATCGCATTTGGATTTGGAATCTAGAGAATGATCGGTTTTGAAAGGGCACGGCTTCAGCCGTGCCGATTGCGAGGGGAAAAATGCACCGGCTTTAGCCCCTGAGGGAAGGTTTTAGCTTCACAAACCATCCCTCAGGGGCTAAAGCCCAGAATTTTCTGCCTACTTTGCGGCACGGCTAAAGCCGTGCCCTTTCAAAGCGACAAATTTCAATCCAAATGCGATTGCCCTGGCGTTGAGGGACTGTTCCCTGTTGCCGGTTCCCTGCCCCCTGTATCATAAGATCATGCAGAGCGCTTCCCCCAAAACCGCCGCCTTCCGCACGCACGACCAACGCCTTGAGCCGATCGCCGCCAAAGTTCTGGCCGGCGAGCGCCTCGACTTTCAGGACGGGCTTGTCCTCTACGGCTCTTCGGACGTGCTGGCCGTGGGCTGGCTGGCCAATTACGTGCGCGAGCGGATGCACGGCGACGTAACCTATTTCAACGTCAATCGGCACATCAATCCGACGAATGTCTGCGTGGCCAACTGCCGTCTGTGCGCCTTCCAGCGCAAAAAGGGCGATCCCAAGGGCTACACGATGGCTCTGGAAGAGGCCTGGGCCGCGGCGGCTAGCGGCTACTCGGAGGCGGTGACGGAGTTCCACATCGTTGGAGGGCTGCATCCGGACCTGCCGCTGGAATACTTTCTCGATCTGGTGAGCGGCTTGAAGGAGCGCTTCCCCAAGGTGCATGTGAAGGCCTTCACGATGGTCGAAGTGGCTTTTCTGGCGCGGCGGGCCAAGCTCTCCATCGAGGAGACGCTGCTGAAGATGCGCGCGGCGGGGGTGGACTCGATGCCCGGAGGCGGCGCGGAGATCTTTGCGGCGCGGGTACGGTCGATCATCTGCGACCACAAGATTGACGGCGAGGAGTGGCTGAGCACGGCGCGGCTGGCGCACAAGCTGGGCTTCAAATCCAATGCGACGATGCTGTACGGGCACATCGAGAACGACGAAGACCGCGTCGATCACCTGCTCAAGCTGCGCGCCGTGCAGGACGAGACGGGCGGCTTCCAGACCTTCATTCCGCTGGCCTTTCATCCGGAGAACACGGCGCTGGATCACCTGCCCGTGACGACGGGGTTGACTGACATTCGCCAGGTGGCCGTCAGCCGCTTGCTGCTGGATAACTTTCCGCACATCAAGGCATATTGGCAGATGCTGACGGCGAAGATTGCGCAGATTGCGCTGCGCTTTGGCGCGGACGATCTGGACGGCACGGTGGTGGAGGAGAAGATCTACCACGACGCCGGAGCAACGACGCCGCAGGGCATGACGCGCAAGGAGCTTTGCCGGCTGATCACCGAGGCAGGGCGGATTCCCGTGGAGCGCGACACGCTCTACAAAGCTGTGACGCGCACCGAGGATAGCTTTACGGTGGCGGTGTAGAGCGAGACTCCATGATTTCTGAGACGCGTGCGGGCGAGGACGCCCGCACGACATCCGGTCTGGAGACCGGCGCTGCATTCCTGTAAAAGTTATCTTATTGATCCGGCACGAATGCATTGCGAGATTATCGCCGAAAAGCAACCGCAGATCCTTCGACTCCGCTCCGCCCAGGATGACAGAATTTTTTATAGCGCAATTCTTTCAGGGCGGATCAATAACGCGCGAGTTAGTTGATCTTATCCATTGCCTCTAATTACTTTTGAATGCAAGTAACGTTACAAGAAGACAAGCCTGATGCGGCTACAGTAACACAATTCTCCGTACAATTGAGGTAGAACAGTGCTTTGCGAGATTCCATTCAGTTTTGAATCTCGGAGGTGATGTTTCTCCAATTGTGCCGGATGGATGGGTTGAAAGTTATCTTTTGACCTCATCAGAATTTGTTCCCCAAGGAGATCTCATGACCCATAAGTTATTTGCCGCGCTTGCAGCTTGTTTGATTGCCGGTTGCCTTGCGGCTCATGGTGACACAATACCCTTTGGCGCTCAGAACGCCCATAACCAGGCAGCTTTGGAGATCAGTTGCTCCAATCCGGCGCTGGACGAAGCGATTCTATTCGATGGCCATCAGGGGAGAGACGGCAACAACGATACGGATCAAAGATCCTTCACCTATACAGGCGCCGCCATGGAGCCATTCGATGGACAGTTCGGTGCTCCCAGTCCCGCGCCTTCCGCGGTTCTCGGCGACAGAGCGTTGTGGGGTGGCGACTTCATTGGCTCGCAGATCGGCCATACGGACGAGAATGACAATCACGAGTGGGTTGGCGTGGTTTCGTTCTTTGATGCGCAGCCAGCCGATCAACTGGCCGCCACGCCCGAGCCGGAAACCTTGACTTTGATGGGCAGCGGCTTCCTGCTGATGACCGGATTGCTGCTGTGGAGCAAGCGGGAAAGCCGTGCGTCGAAGTTACAGCAGCAGGTCCCATGAGTTGCGGCGTCCACCCTGCCGGTCTCAGGCTCTCTTGTGCAATTCATAGATATCTTCAGCGGCTTTCAGATTGGTGATCGGAGTGATGGCAAAATCCAGGGGAATCCGCAGCATCGTGGTGCGTCCTTCGATTTGCAACGTGATGTCGCGGTTGTTGTCGGCGATGCGCTGAATGACCGAGTTGATGGTCCTCAGATCGGCGGGGCTTCGCATCACCGCCAGCAGGGAATTCGCGCTCCAATAGTAGACGGCGTCGTCGCTGCGCAGGCTTCGGGTAAGAAAGGCGGAGACCGCCATCATGCAGTCGTGGACGGCTTCCACGCCAAACCGGTTGTTGATGGAACCGAGGCAGCAGAGTTCAAAATGCACCACATAGCCGCAGCCCTTTTCTTCCAGGATGCTCCTGAGATGCGTGACAGCCGCCTCGCCGTCGCGCAGACCGGCCGCATTGTCATTGGCAGAGAAGGGCTTTGCGATCCTGGGCGCGGAGAGCGCGCCGGCGGGAGCCTGAGCTTTGTTCAGGCGGAGAAAATCTTCCAGCAGATTGACAAAGGCGTGAATCTCCTCGCCGGTCAACAGGCTTCCGACCCTCATTCTCAAATCAGCGGCATTCTCCACCCCTGGATCGATGTGCATGGAGAATAAAAGTTCGTCCAGCAGGCGGGCCACCAGCTTCCGCCAATTCGCGCGCCGCTTTTCTATCGCATTCATCGAAGAGCAGTGGTAGCGCTCGAATTCCTCCCGGACCTCCTCCAAAATCTCCAGATGGCTGGATTGGAGCTCGATCTTGGGAATCCGCAGGGCCAGTTTTTCCATTCTGGCGCAAAATTCCTTGTACATCCGTGGGTCGATCTCGGGGACGCTCAGCGCGGCCTGCTGCAACAGTTCAGGCAGGCCAAATGATGTTGGATTGACCGTCTGTGTGTTTGTTTCCTGCACACCGCAGCCGCCATCCTTGAAGGAAATCATCTCGCCCATGCCACACTCCCTTGGTTCCCTATCGGCATTTCCGCTTTATTCAGCAGAAGCGGAGGAAGGCGCAGGAGATTTTCTGGGAAAGAAGTGTGCGAGAAAGATGGATCGGCTCCCTTTTCAGGGCAGGGGCAATTGGTTGCGCATGGCGGTCACTTCGGCGTGGGTAGCGTCGGAGGCGGCTCGGCGGTCGGAGTAGATGTGGGGCTGGCCGAAGCGGACCCGGGCGCTGAAGCCGGGAGTACTCAGGGTGGTCATCAGGTGGGTGAGAAAGAGAGTGTCGCCGACCCAGCAGAGCTTCTCCTCCGGGGTTCCATCCTCGATGATGTAGCGCACGGCGGCGGCGGTAATGGGCACGCCGGCCGAGGTAGCCGGGTCAATCAGCCGGGAGTGGAAGCGCAGCACGCTGCTGCCGTCGGTGCTGGTTCCTTCCGGAAAGAGCAGCACGGGCATCGGCCCCTTGAGCCGCTCGGTCATCTGTCCGGCGACGGATTGCGCGCTGGCCAGGCTGGAGCGGTCCAGAAAGATGGTCCCGCCAATCCGCGCGGCCTTGCCGAAGAAGGGCCAACTGCCGATCTCCATCTTGGCGACAAAGAAGCAGGGCATCTCGGCGGAGATGATCAGAATGTCGAGGTAACTGAGATGGTTGGCGACGACAAGGCCATGGGTTGGGGGCGTGCCTTCCATCTGCAGGCGAATGCCCACAATGGAGAGGATTCCGCGGCAGGTCTGCTGCACCCACAGGGCACGCTTCTCCAGCGTCAGCGGGCCGCGCAGGCGGAGGAGCCAGAAGCGGATGATGCTCAACCCCAGTGCCAGAACCAGCGCCACAGCGCGCCGGAGGGCGAGAAAGCTCATGAGGTTAGCGGAGCCAGGAAGCGATTGCGCGCGGCGGGCGAGAGCAATTTCAAATCGAGCAGCGTCAGAAAATCGATGGTGCCGAAATCGCGGTCCCAAGCCGGCGGAGCGCAGATGCGCGCGCCGATGGCCAGATAGGTCTTCAGCAGCTTGGGCACCTTGCACGGGACGGGCGGAGAGGACAGCTCTTCTGATGGGGAGAGCGACTGTGTCCGCGGTCTCCCTTGCTCGATGGGACAGAGATACGCGGCGGTCGGCTCAGTCACAAACTCCGGCGAGACCATGTATTGGCCGAGCTGGCGATAGACCTGCCAACCCTCCGCCGGGTCTTTGGAAGTCAAGGATGAGCAACCGATCAGGTAACGAAGCCCCATGTCGTTAGCATACTGTGCGATCCCCCTCCACAACAAGGTGAGCACTTCAGGCGTGCGATGCTCGCGGTCGATGGAGGCGCGGCCCAGTTCCAGAATGCCTGCGCGCAGCGGCTCGTAGGAGGCAAAGTTGAACTCCTGCTCGGAGTAGTAGCCGAGGTTGCGCGCGGCGGTAGCGCCGGATTGCATCCTGTAGGTTCCGACGACGCGGCGGGCGGGATTGGCTTCCGTCTTGTCTTCCACCAGCAGATGCTCGCAGAAGAGATCGAAGTGGTCGGAGTCCAGGCCGGTCTGATAGGAGCTGGCCAGACCTTCATTCAACTCGATGTTGAAGACCTTGAAGCGCAGGCGGCAAGCGGCGTCGCGGTCTTGCATGCTCTCGGCCAGGCGGAGGCGGTAACGGCCCGCTTCGGCATGAATGCGCGGCTTGCGCGGCGGCGCGGGCTGATAGGTCGGATAGGCAAGCTCCACCAGAGTTGGAGTCGCAGAGGCTAACTTCAGCGAAAGAGCAGGACGGCTATGAGGGTTCACGAAGACAGTATCCGCCGGAGACTGTAAACGGAGGGTCAAAACGATGCAAAGAAGCTGCAAAAACTTTGTTCAGGCTGTAACTCGACGGTAACAATTCCGGCAGGGGAATTATCCGGCAAGCAGTTGGCGGGCGGTCGCATGCCCCGCTCGCGGCGGCTCCGGGAGGCGGCCAATTGAAATGCCTCTCTCCGAAAGGATGAGCGATACACGGTACGAGAGGGGAACATGCAAAAAAATGGGGCTGGCAGATTGGAGTCTTGCTTCAACTCCAGCCTGCCAGCCCCTTCCCCAGTGCTGCGACAGTCTGTCCCCCTGGTGGCTCGTGCTACAAAAACTTGTCCTCGATGTGCTTGCTGGCGATCTCCGAGGCACGATGCGTGGCGCGTTCCAGATTCTTGGCCATCTCCTGTGTGGCCAGATGCTGCTCCTCGGCGGCCGCGGCCATCTGCTGCGATAGGCCGGAAAGCTCTTCGGTCTGCACGGCAATCTGGCCGATGGATTCCATCGCGGTGGTCAAGTCCGCGCCGATCGAGGTCACCTTGGCCTGAATCTCGGAGGTCGCCGAGGCGGTCTGCTCGGCCAGCTTCCTCACCTCGCTGGCCACCACGGCAAAGCCTTTGCCGTGAACCCCGGCGCGGGCCGCTTCGATATTTGCATTCAGCGCCAGCACGCTGGTCTGGGTGGCGATGGAGGCGATCAGCCCGGCCACCTTGGCCACGCCGTTGCTGGACACGCGCAGATTCTCAATCGCCGTCTTGCCCTCGGCGCTGGCGGTGCGCGACTTTTCGGCGGCCTGCGAGACATCCACCGCGTTGTGGGCAATCTCCGCGATGCTGGACTCAATCTCGTGCGTTGCCGTGGCCACCATCTCCAGATTGCCGTTCAAATGCTCAATATCGACGCGCTGCGACTCCTGCGCGGCTCTGGCTTCGGCCGTCTTCCGCGTGCTGATACCCCAGACAACCACCGCGCCGATATACTCCCCACGCGCGCCGGTCATCGCCGCCACCTCCAGATCCAGCTTCTCCGGACCCAATTGAATCACCATCTTGTGGGGAAGCTGGTGTGCGCCGTGATTCTGCCCCGCACCCAGAATCTTCTCCACCTTCTCCGGGTACTTGTGAAAGATATGGATCGAATTGCCCACAATCTTATCCACCGGCAGGGGTAGATACTGCTGCACGGTGAGCAGCGTCCTGCGCGAGGAGCGGTTCAGGTAACGGAGAATGAGATTGCGGTCGCAGAACATGGCGTTGATCGGCAGCGCGTCCAGCGCGTACTCAAAACTGTGATCCACCTCCTCGCCGGAATGGGGCGAGGACGTCATCAGGCTCACAGGAGCCTGATGCGGCTGCCCGCCGCTATTTGAAAACAACCCGCCGAACAACCCGTTGGACATGACCAGCCTCTTCCGGCAACCTCTCTGTCTCGTTCATTTCATCATGCGATAGATGCGCGAGGGGCCGACAATCTGTAAAGAGATCAACGGGCTTCCCGGATGTGAACTCAGCCGTTCCACTTTGGCAAGAATCGGTCACCGAGGTGATTGAAGAATGAGGAAGTACGAGTGGCTGAAAAGGCGGCAAATTGACCGGGATTTGCACGATACGCGGATTCAGCGGAGAATGGATTTCCATGGGATGGATAGCCCAGATGCGGATCGGTTGCGAGGAGCGCGTGCTGGCCGGCTTGACCGGGATGGCGCGCAGAAGCGGGGGCGACGGCGGCCCCGCCCACCTGCTCACAGGCCAGGACGGCGAGGATGCGGCCTTCTTTTATCTGCGCCGCAAGGGCTATGTGGTGGTGGCGCGGCGCTGGTCGTCAGGCGACCTGCCGGGCGACATCGACCTGATCGCATGGCAGGGTGCGCTACTCTGCATGGTTGAGGTGAAGACGCGCACCGCCCATGATATGAGTCCTGCCGAAATCACTGTCGATTGGCACAAGCGCAATACGCTGCGCCGTCTGGCGCGGCAGTACATCCGCCAACTGCCCATGGAGACGCCGCCGCCGGTGCGCTTTGACATCCTCAGCGTCTATCTGATTCCAGGAAAAGAGAAGGAGTTCCAGCACTTTGAAGGTTCGTTTGGCTGGAACGAGCGAGATCAGGATGAGTGGCGTTGAATCGCTGGGCGAAACGAACCGCGAACTTCAACCTTTTGCGTCCTCATACTCCTCATGCCAGGCCATCTGAATCGCCTCCAGGCGGGATTCATTCGACTTTGCGGGGTCGTCATGGAAGCCCTCCAACTCGGTCACGGAACGGTGCAGGTCGGTGAAGCGCACCGTGAGCGGGTCAAGGCCGGGGAACTTCTCAGCGAGTTGAATGCCGATCTCTTCGGCGTCGGTCCAGTGAATCTCGCGGGGCATGGGTTCTCTTTCTACGAATTGGTTGAGTTTCGTCGCTTCCCAGGTCCGAAAATCCGGACCTGGGGCACCCAGTTTATTTCTCTTCCGCCAGGTTGAGCGGCTTGCCCTCGGTGACGTAGTTGCGGTTCCACGCGGGAATTTCGACCACGAATTCGCCGGGGCGGGTGATGACGGCTTGACAGCCGAGGCGCGAGTTCAACTGCTGATCGGCGGCCATGTCGAGGCGGTCCAGCTCGTCGTCTTCGGCTTCCGTCAGGCCGCTTGCGCCGGATTTGACAAGCACATGGCAGGTGGAGCAGGCACAGACGCCGCCGCAGGCGTGATCGAGAAAGACATCGTGGTTCTCGGCGACATCGAGGATGGACATCGGCTCGCCGTGATGCTCGTAAGGCATTGTGCCGAACTCAAACTCCACCGTGCGGCCTTCGGGAAGAAAGGTGACGCGGACGAGTTTGTCAGCGGGGATCGCTTTGTTGGCCGGTTCGCTCATAAGATTCGTCCTTCCATGATGGCTTTGTGGACTCCCACCCTAGTACTACAGTAGTGTTTGATTGAAATTCTGGAAAAGACAAAGGCCCGGGCCTAAAGGCCCTTCAATTTTGCGCTCATTCAGGGGCCTAAAGGCCCCTGCTCCCTCCGATTCCTTTGAACTGCAACTGTTGTACTAGCTTAACTGCAACTGTTGTACTAGCAAAAACGCGGCGCGGGCAGGGCGCCCGGAGTTACTCGAATTCACCTACGACCAAGTAAGCAAATTTTTTGCCATCCGAAAAGAGGATCTCATACTCACGTTCATACTGCCCCGCTTCCTTTTGTTCATCCTTGGTCATGCGAGCCGAATAATCTCCTGGATGGATGGGATATAGGGCATGGATAAGGGCTGTGCGTTTCAGCGTGTACTTCTTACCCTCGATTACCACGTTTAGAAACTGAACATTCGGACAATTAGCTGCTTGGGAAGAATTGTAACAATCACTTTTGAGTTCTGAAGCGCTTACATGCACATTGACCGGATAATCCTTGGAATCGGCGGCATAAGCGAGATGCGAGAATGCCGTTAAAAGAAAAGCCGCGGCAGCAAAAGCAAAAAACATCGAGCGTTTCCTCATCGTTCCTCCTTACCGATTACGATAGCATACGCATCAAACGATAACAGCCTGCGATGAATGTCAAAAATGCAGAAAACCGTCCCTCATGGGCTAAAGCCAAACGTCTATTATGGTCCATTTGCGGCACGACTGAAGTCGTGCCCTGGTTACAAAACATTCCAAAATAGCGTTTTTCCGTGGCCTATAAAGCCCAAACTCAACAATGCCTCTTGCGGCACGACTGAAGTCGTGCCCTTTCAAAACATCTACCTAATCGAGATTCCTGCGCAACTCATTTTGCTAACTCCGCAAACCTCGCTAGCACCGCCAACACCGCTAACTCCGCTCATTTGAACTCCACCGGCGCAAAAGCGTGCGGCGCGCTGACGGCCTCGGCCAGCTCTTCGCCTGCGTCATTCATTGTTTTGCCGCGCAGGGCGGTGGAGACGGCGGCTTCCATCATCAGTTCGGCAAAGCGGCGCGTGGCTTGATCGAGAGCCAGCGTCGCCTCGCGGATTTGCGCGGCGTCCTCGCCCTGTTTGATTTGCACAAGATGATCGCGCGCGGCGTTGATCGCCGCCTGCTCCTCGCCGCGCAGCATGG
Organism: uncultured Occallatibacter sp.; assembly: GCA_964450895.1. Classification (GTDB taxonomy): domain Bacteria; phylum Acidobacteriota; class Terriglobia; order Terriglobales; family Acidobacteriaceae; genus Telmatobacter. The sequence goes on from CAYVGW010000013.1 coordinate 42,911, forward strand.
ACCAAGCCGGACTCTGCGGCGCACGCTCGACGGCGGCCAGAATCGTTTCCGCTTCGTTGCGCGCCTCGATCAGCAAGCGCTTGGCAAAGTCGGCCTCGGCGTTGTCAAAAGAGTCGAGGATCATGCTCTCGACCTGCTCGTCGGTGAGGCCGTATGTCGGCTTGACTTCAATCTGCGCGGCCTGGCCGCTGCGCTGTTCGCGCGCCGAGACGTGCAGAATGCCGTCGGCGTCAATGAGGAATTTGACTTCGATGCGCGGCAGTCCTGCGCTCATCGGCGGAATGCCCTTCAAGTCAAAGCGCGCCAGGGAACGGCAATCGGCGGCCAGTTCGCGCTCGCCCTGCACCACGTGAATAGCGACGTTGGTCTGGCCGTCGACGCCCGTCGTGAAATGCTCGGTAGCCGAAGCTGGAATCGTGGAATTGCGCTGAATGATGCGCGCCACGGTCCCGCCCAGCGCCTCGATGCCCAGCGAAAGCGGGGTCACATCGAGCAGCAGCATTTCTTCTGTTGATTTCGATGCGCCGGCCAGAATATCAGCCTGCACCGCCGCGCCGAGAGCGACGACCTCATCGGGATTGAGTTCCGTATGCGGGCGTTTGCCGCGCGGGCTGAGATGAAAGAGTTCATCCACCAATTCGCGCACAGCGGGAATGCGCGTGGAGCCGCCCACCAGCACCACTTCGTCGATCTGCTCCGGCGCAAGTCCGGCGTCGGCGAGCGCCTGTTTGCAGGGGCCTTCGATGCGCTTGAGCACCGGCTCGATGAGCAGATCGAAGACATCGCGGGGAATCTCGCGCTGATAGTGGTCGCCGTTGGGCAGCTCGATGTTGAAGTGCGCCACCGGCTCGGAGGAGAGCAGAATCTTGGCCTCGATGGCCGCTTTGCGCACCGCCTGCACCGCGCCGGGATGGAGGCGCAGATCGACGCCATGCTCGGCGTGAATCTCATTCAGCGCGATAGCCAGCAGCAGGTTGTCAATGTCGTCGCCGCCCAGATGCGTGTCGCCGTTGGTGGATTGCACCTCGAAGATGCCGTCATTCAGCTTGAGGATCGAAATATCAAAGGTTCCGCCGCCGAGATCAAAAACCGCAATCGTGCCTGCTTTGGCGCGGTCCAAACCGTAAGCCAGCGCAGCCGCGGTCGGCTCGTTGACCAGCCGCAGAACCTCAAGCCCGGCCATGCGGCCCGCGTCTTTGGTGGCCTGGCGCTGCGCATCGTTGAAATACGCCGGCACGGTGATGACCGCTTGCGTGACGGGAGAGCCGAAGAAGCGCTCGGCGTTGCGCTTGAGCTGGCGAAGAATGTAGGCCGAAATCTCCGGCGGCGTAAAGCGCAACTCGCCGAGTTGAATGCGCGGAACTTCGCCGGCCTCCACGTCTCCCGCCAGGTGAAAGGGAAAGAGCTTCAACTCATCCTGAACCTCTGCGAGGCCGCGGCCCATCAGGCGTTTGACGGAGTAGATGACCCGCTCCGGCGTCTGAATGAGCGCCTTGCGCGCGCTGTTGCCGACGGTAACGGTGGGCTTTCCGCCCGTGGGCGGGATGGGGTCCAGCGCCACCACCGACGGCACCAGATTCGAGCCGTCCACGCCGGGGATCACCACCGGCGCACTCCCTTCCAAATACGCAACCAGGGAGTTGGTGGTCCCGAGATCAATTCCGACAACGCGGCCGCTTGAGTTCAATTGCGCCATATCTTTCTTTCTATGCTCCCAGGGTTTCGGTCACGTCGCGGACCAGGTTGCTCAAGTAGCGCCGCCGGTCGAGCAACGCCACCATTCTTTTTTGCGCGGAAGTGCGCGCGGCTTTCTCGCCCGCGTCCCACGTGTTCCAAGCCTCGCGCAGATCATCATCGACCGCGCTGAGCAGTGCTTCCGTCTTCATCTTGGCCTGCGTCAGAGCCGCTTCCAGGGCTGCGTCTTCCGCGCCGGTCTGGCGATTGGCGCGCATCTCCTCGATCTGCATATTCAACTCGAAGACCTCTTCGAGCAGATCGGCGGGCACGCGCGCGCTCTTCTCTTTCGGCTCAAGCTCCATCACGCCCAGCAGCTTGAGCAGGTATTCGGTGCGGCGAATGGGATCTTTCAGCGTGCGATACGCGTCATTGAGCAGCGCCGTATCCGCAAGGCTCCACTCCTTCTCGTTCTCCTCGGCGCGCGCAAAGCGGTCGGGATGCAGCTTGCGGCTGAGGCGATGAAACTCATGCTCCAGCGCGGCCAGATCGAGATTCAGCTTCGGCTCCAATCCGAAGACAGAAAAATAATCGCCGCCCGGAGGCGGCTGAATCTTGCTGCAATGCGGGCAAAAGAGCGTGGAATCGTTGTGGCCGATGGAACACGACCAACAAGCTACGGGAACCGCGGAATCGAGGACTTTGAGCATGATCGAACCCTTGCGAAACTTAAAGCAATTCGTGATGAAGCGTGCTTTGTAACGGGGCACGATCAAAGCCGTGCCGGAAGTTGTCAATCAGAAATCGGGCTTCAGCCCCTTGTTGGACTCTAACTCACTGAATAACTCTTTCAGGGGCTAAAGCCCAACCTTCTCTTTGCTTGTTTTGCGGCACGACTAAAGTCATGCCCTGGTTACAAAACCTGACCAAAATGAGTTTTTCCGCAGTCTCTGAAGCCGTGTCTTTCAAAACTCGACTTATACCGCGAACGATCACTGCCTTCCGGCTGCCGCTTTCGGCGTGACCGGAGTGGGAATCGGCTTGATCCCAGCCGCCGGTGAATCAAGCGTGATCTCAATGATGGTGTCGATCCCATCCGGAATTTTACCGAGAGCAACTTCCACTCCATCTTCGCGCTGCTTGCAGGAGGTTTTTTCGCCGCCTAAATACGAGCAGCCAAGAATTTTGGCCGGCAAAGCGGGCAGCGTGAGCGTTGCGCCGGCGGGGTTGAGGATATGCAAGAAAACCGTGTTGCCGCGATAGGTTGAAACTCCGAAATCTCCCGGCAGATACGGCCCGCCGCGCGTCGCGTAAATGCTGGCGCCATTCCGCTGAAGCCATGCGCCCATCTCGCGCAGCCGCGCCGCCTGCGCCGGCTCAATCTGCCCATCGGGCCGCGGTCCTACGTTGAGAATGAAATTTCCATCGCGCCCCACCGCCGAAACCAGCAGGCGAATGAGATAGTCCAGAGACTTGATCTTCGCGTTCGGCTGGTATCCCCACGCGCCTTCCGTGATGGTTGTGCAAAGCTCCCATGGAGTGCGGCTTTCAAAATCGCCCAGCGCGCCGTCGCCTTCACGGGAACGATAATCCGCCGCCGCATCCGTGCGATCGTTGATAATGATCGACGGCTGCAGCTTCCTCAGATTATTGACGGCTTCATCATCCTGCCAACTAAAGGAGCCGTTATAGCGTTGCTCCTTGGGACGCGCGGCCCATCCGCTTCCGGTAAAGTGAACTCCGCCGAAGCCCAGCCAATCGCCGCCGCCGCCGTCAAACCAGAGAATATCCAGCTTGCCGTAATGCGAGGCCAGTTCGTTCAACTGGCGATGATACTGCGCACGCATCTGTTCGGCGCTGGGCCGGTAGATGCCGGGAAAGAAAAAGCCGGGGTAGCGCCAATCCAGCGGCGAGTAATACAGCCCGACATGCAGCCCAGCCTTGCGCACGGCAGTTACATAATCGGCGACAAAATCGTGATGCGCGGCGGATTTCATCGCCGTGAAACTGCTCTGCGGATCATCGAAGAGCGCAAATCCATCGTGATGGCGCGCCGTCAGCACGGTGTACTTGATCCCGGCGTCTTTGGCGATTTGCGCCCACGCATCGGCATCAAACTTGTCAGGATGAAATTGATCGGCGAGCTTGGCATACTCGTCCACCGGAATCTGCTCGTTCCATTGAACCCACTCGCCGCGCCCCGGGATCGAGTAAACGCCCCAGTGCATGAAGAGGCCGAATTTGGCATCCCGCCACCAGGCAATGCGCGCCGCCGCGTCTTGATCCGTGACCATCTCCGCCCACTGCGCCCGCGCCAGCGATGCAACAAAAATCATGACCAACACTAGACAAATGAATCTCGCTCTTCGAACTGCCTTGTTCATCTTTCCCCCGATCGCAGCATCCGCTCTATGGTTTTCCGGCAATGCAAACGTTCTATATCATAAATGCTTCCTGCTGAAATGGCGCGGAAACCGGAGGCGCCCGAAAAAATCCGCTATTGATCCGGCCCTTGAGTATTGAAAGCTGCAACCGCAGATCCTTCGACTCACCACCCCCAAATTGAAGAACATTTGGGGCCCCGTTCGCTCAGGATGACCCTATTGAAGTGTTGCAATTCTTAACGGCCGGATCATTAAGAGAACGACGAACCGCATCCGCAGGAGCGCGTCGAGTTGGGGTTGATGAAGTTGAAGCCCTGGCGCATCAGGGTCTCTTCATAATCCAGCGTCATGCCGTGCAGATAGACGAAGGATTTGGGATCAATGAAGACGCGCACGCCATCAAATTCAAAGATGCGGTCGCGCTCGCGAGGCTGCGTGTCGAACTTGATCGAGTACGAAAGCCCCGAGCAGCCGCCGCCCATCACGCCCAGGCGCA
>CAYVGW010000014.1:0-45710 GCA_964450895.1 uncultured Occallatibacter sp.
TCAACGCGCAAGGCTACCAGGTGGTGGCCAATGCAATCGCGCAATACTTGTCCGCGTATGAGAAGTAAATGCCACCCGCTGGCGGCGTACTCGAAGGTTCGAGCCTCCCATCCTTCGACTGCGCCGCCAGTCACAATAATCGGATGCCGGTTCTTCCAGTAGCCCGGTTTTCCTCAACTGCCCTTGCCTTACTCCCCCTGATTCAGGCGATACTAGGTGCATGGCCACCACGATCCAGCAGGGACTTGAAGTTCTTTATACCCGTCAACAGATTGCCGAGCGCGTCAACGAACTGGGCGCGCAGATTACCCGTGACCTGAACGGCGAAAAAGTTGTGCTGATCGGCGTGCTGAAGGGCGCCGCGCTGTTTTTGTCCGATCTGGCGCGCGCTCTCGATGTGGACGCAACCTTCGACTTTGTCGCCGTCTCCAGCTACGGCAACGGCCAGCGCTCCTCGGGCGCCGTCAAGCTCATCAAGGACTTGGACGATCCCATCGAGGGCAAGAACGTCCTGGTGGTCGAGGACATTCTCGACACCGGCCTGACGCTCTCCTACCTGCGTAACTTTTTCCAGCGCCAGAATCCCAAGTCGCTGCGCATCGCCACGCTGCTCGACAAACCCTCGCGGAGGCTGGAGAAGATCGAGGCCGATTACGTAGGCTTCTCGATTCCCAACCTCTTCGTCATCGGCTACGGCATGGATTACGCCGAGCGCTACCGCAACCTGCCCGACATCTGCCTGATGACTTCCGATCATCCGGAGTAGGAGATGAGTACCATGACTGCATGAATTGGAAATGGCAGGATTGTAGCGCCGATTGTAGCGCCGGTCTCCTGGCCGGCTGTAGCGCGGGCGTCCCCGCCCCCGCTTGTCCATGGTTGATTCCCAATTCCAGCGGTCTAAACACTCGGCGAGCCGCCGATCGAGAGCGGCAATGAACCGGCAAGGAGCATGACCTCATGACTGCAACTCCATCCCTTCCAGCGCTTGACACGGAGTTCGATCACGGATTCTTTGATTCCTCCGCATTTGCCGCAACGGCTCTCCAGAGCTGGCAGTCGCTGGCCGCGGTGATCGACCACACGCTGCTCAAGCCCGACGCCACGCAACTCCAGGTGAAGAACCTCTGCGAGGAGGCGATGCGCTATCGCTTCGCCTGCGCCATGGTGAATCCGGTGTGGGTTTCCACGGCTGTCAGCGCTCTGTCCGGCTCGGGCATTCCGGTGGGCGTGGTAATCGGCTTTCCGCTGGGCGCCTCGCTGGTTTCCACGCTGCGCCACGAGGCCACGGCGTTGCTCCGCCTGGGCGCGCGCGAGCTGGATATGGTGCTGCCCATCGGACAGCTCAAGAGCGGCAACCACCAGGCCGTGCTGCATACAATCCATTCGATTTCCCTGATCGCTCATCGTCACGGCGCGTTGCTCAAGGTGATTCTGGAGACCTCGCTGTTGAGCGTGGCGGAAAAGCTGCGCGCCTCGGAGATCGCCATTCAGGCAGGTGCGGATTTCATCAAGACCTCGACAGGGTTTGCCCAGGGAGGCGCGACCGCGGCGGACGTAGCCCTGATGCGCGGCGTGGCCGGCGCGCGCTGCGGCGTTAAAGCCTCGGGCGGCATCCGCACCCTGGCCGATGTGAAGGCTCTGCTGGAGGCCGGCGCCAACCGCATCGGCGCTTCCGCTTCGGTAGCCATTGTGCGCGAACTGGGTGCGGAGTAGTATTTGTCGAACAAATTGAAGTGTGTAGTAAAGGAGAGCGAGGTTTTCGCGTATTGTTTATATTTTTCGGAAGTGCTTCTGAAGTCCGGGATACATTTCCTGTTTGCAAGGAACATTTACGCGGGTATCGTCCTGAGTTGGATGCTGTCCGCTTCCTGGCCTTTTTGCTGGTTTTCTTTTTTCATCTTCTTCCCTTTCCATCAATTGACCAGGCGGGCTGGCGAGTTAAGATGTCGCTCATCGAGTTGTGTTCCATGGGACTTTGCCTGTTCTTTACTCTCAGCGCCTACTTGATTACGAGCATTCTTCTTGCTGAGCACGAGAAAAATGGCGTCATTTCCGTTCGAAAGTTCTACATTCGCCGAATTTTGAGAATCTGGCCGCTCTACTTCTTCGGGATTGCCTTGGGAATTGGTTTCGCAATTCTATTTCAACGGTCAAGCGATATCACTGGCTTTGTTTGGTACTTATTGTTTGCTGGAAATCTGTATTGCATTGCTTTTGGATGGATGGCAAATCCATTTTCCCCCTTGTGGACGATTTCCATCGAGGAACAATTCTATTTTGTCTGGCCATGGGTGATCCGATGGTTCTCCCGGCGCGGCATGATCGCGTGTGCTTTCCTGTTCATTGTTGCGGCGAATATCACACTCTTCATTTTGGGGCAACGCCATGCCAATATGGGAAGAGAGGTCTGGGCAAACACCTTTGTGCAATTTGAAATGTTTGCTGTGGGGATATTGCTGGCCTTTGCAAAGAATCATTTGGCGTGGAGAAATACCGGCATCGGATTGCTCCTGATACTTGCCGGTCCACTCCTCTGGTTTTTCACATGCCTCCATTTTTATTATCAGCAATCACCGGGATCCGTGGCAGCGATCAGCGGGCCAAACCTGGTCGTCCATTATCTGCTAATCACACTCGGCTGCGCAGCCATTCTTCACGGTTTCTGCATGATAGGCCCATCGCATTTTCCGGACTGGGCAACATACCTGGGAAAGATATCCTATGGCCTTTATGTTTATCATATACTGGCAATTGATTTTTCCCATGCCTTGCTGGTTTCATTTCACGGAACAACATTTGTGGTAGCTTCAGCTTTGGTTGCGCTTTCGCTGACCATTGTCATGGCCGTCATTTCCTATGCTTTTCTTGAGAGTCCATTTTTACGGATCAAGAAGCGTTATGAAATTGTGCATACTCGGTCCATTTAATAGGGTTGTAGAAATTCTTTTTTCATCTTACGGTGAAGGCTTGGTGAACCATGGGCTACTGAATTTGCGCCATGTCTCTTTCTGCAGGTATGCTCGGCAAGCATTCATTTCCGTGCGACGAATCCGAGCTTGAGAGCATCGGGCTGCATCCGCACCATGGCCGACGTGAAGTCCCTGCTGGAGGCCGGCGCCAACCGCATCGGCGCTTCCGCTTCGGTAGCCATTGTGCGCGAACTGGGCGCGGAGTAGTATCTTTGCAGTTGTACTCAGGATTCGCTGGATTGTGTGAGTAACCGTCGCGGAAAGAGGGAGTTGTTGACCAAAAGGATTCCAAGCGAAAACGCGGCCGAGCCGCGAACCCTCCTGAAGCGCAGCGCGGTCCATCTCGGCGTCGTCTGCCCCATGGCCAACGAGGGCGCGGAGGCAGTGCGCTTCTGCAAGGCCGTCTTGCAGCAGACTGCGGGGTTTCAGCGCGTCACGTTCTTTGCCGTCTTTGATCGGGCCAACAAGGATGATAGCCTGGATCAGATGCGCGCGCTGGAGCAAACCGAGCCTCGGCTGCGCGTCGTTTGGGCGCCGGAAGACCGCTGCGTGGTTGACGCCTACCTGCGCGGCTATCAAGAGGCGCTGGAGGCCGGTTGCCACTGGATTCTCGAGATCGACGCCGGCTTCAGCCATCAGCCCGAAGAGATTCCGCAATTCTTCAGCGCGATGGAAGACGGGTTGGATTGCGTCTTCGGGAGCCGCTTCATCGGGCGCTTCGAGCATAGCTCCTTCAAGCGCCGCATCATCAGTTGGGGCGGAACCCTCCTGGCGAATCTGCTGCTGGGCACCCGGCAAACCGACATGACCAGCGGCTTCGAGCTGTTTTCCCGCCAGACGCTGACCATGGTCCTCAGCCGGGGCATTCGCTCCCGCGCGCACTTCTTTCAGACCGAAATCAAAACTTATTGCAGGAAGCTGAACTTCGTCGAGGTTCCCATCACCTATCGCAGCGCCAGTCCGCGCCTGGGCAGCGCCGCCGTGAAAGAAGCTTTCGTCCAACTCTGGCGCTTATTTCAGCTTCGCCTCAAGGAGCAACTGTGAACGATTCATTCGATGGGCCTGTCAGCGTCGTCGTCACCTCCATCTCCGCGCCCAACGCCGAGCTGCGCGAGTTGGCCAGCCAGTGCAAGGCGCGCGGTTTCTCTTATTTTGTGATGGGCGATCTGCGCAGCCCCCAAGATTTTTCCATCGACGGCTGCGATTTCTTCAGCCTTCAGCGCCAGCGGGAGACGGACTTCAAGATCGCGGAAATCCTGCCCGCCCGGCACTACGCGCGCAAGAATATCGGCTATCTGCTGGCCATCCGCACGCGGCCGGCCATGCTGCTGGAGACCGATGACGACAATATGCCGCTGGCCAACTTCTGGGATGCGCGGACAGCCCGGATGCGCGTGCCCACGCTGGCCGCCAATGGCTGGACGAATGTCTACGGCTACTTCACCGATGCGAATATCTGGCCGCGCGGACTGCCGCTGGACGCGGTCCAGAGGCCGTTGCCGGATTTCGGCGCGCTCCCGGTGACGGAGCTGGACTGCCCCATTCAGCCCGGGCTGGCCGATGAAGATCCCGATGTGGACGCCATCTACCGGCTGCTCTTGCCGCTTCCGGTCTCCTTCCGGCGCGACCGCTGGCTGGCGTTGGCGCCGGGAACCTGGTGCCCCTTCAACAGCCAGAACACGGCATGGTTTCCGCAGGCTTACCCGTTGCTCTATCTGCCTTCCTACTGTTCCATCCGCATGACGGACATCTGGCGCGGCTTTGTCGCGCAGAGGATTGCCTGGGAAAACGGCTGGAGCGTGCTCTTCAAAGGCCCCGATGTCTATCAGCGCCGCAATGAGCATAACCTGATGAAGGATTTTGCCGATGAGGTGCCGGGCTACTTGCACAATCGCTCCATCGCCCAGCACCTGGACGCGTTGAAGCTGGAGGCGGGCGCGCAGAACCTGGGAGACAACCTGATCCGCTGTTACCAGGAACTGGTCCGCCTCGATCTGGTCGGCAGGGAAGAGCTGCCATTAGTCAAAGCCTGGGTGCGGGATCTCGCGGAGTCGTGCTAAATCTCTGACCGCATGAATATGTAAGGGCCGGAATGTAGCGTCGGCCTGATGTAGCGCCAGCCTGATGTAGCGCCAGCCTGATCTAGCGCCGGTCTCCAGACCGGCTGTCGCGCGGACGTCCTCGTCCGCGCTTTCGCGCCTGATAAGTTCTGGATGGCGCCTCACTGTGATCGCACATTCTGGGACGGATTTCCTGTATCAAGTTGACCGGCCATAGCCGAAGCGGCGGATGCGTTATGATTGCTCAGGAGCCTATCAGCCTGTGGTAAAAGTCAGGTTTTGAAAGGGCACGACTTCAGTCGTGCCGCAAAATGCTGATAAAAAGTATGGGCTTTAGCCCCTGAGGGAAGGTTTTCGGAATTTTCGGCTTTCACCACAGGCTGCTATGGAACAATTCTGTCCATTTTCGTGCGAAGAGCCCAAAGAGATTCAAACTTGGTGCGTTTCCTCATTCAGTCACTGGCACAGGGGGATTGTCGAGTTTATTACGGTCCGATGCCTGCAACACCAATGAGATTATTACAAGAAACGTTCCCATGGGATTGACGCTATCGAAGATCCTTACCGCGGGCGAAAAATGAAAGTACGAGGAGAAGGCAGTCTGCTGGAAACCTACCAGGCAAAATCCGATCAAGAACAGACGGTCGGGGAGGGCCGCCAAGCCTCTCTGCGCCATCTCGCGGCACTTCAACGCCAGTAAGGGCAGCAGCAGAACGCCCGTGTAAGGGAATACCTGCAAAGGCATGGCAGTCATCCAAGCGAGACTATAGATGGATTTAACCGGCAGATCGGCATTTCGATTCCTGAACAGCATAAGTGCATAGGATGCCGCCCAGAGCGTCAGATACACGAGAGTCACAGCATGGCTCAAGGCGTAGCGTTGAGCCACTTCGGAAACACTGATCGGACTAAGTATTCCGGCCGGACAGATATTCTCCGCTCCGAGCAATTCCGCCGTCCGTCTGGTCTGTGATAGGACGAAGTTCCAGATAAGTGAATAGAAGGGAAGCATGAGAAGCGTAAGAAACAGCAAAACAGCCATAACCTGCTTCCAAAGCCTCGCCAGCAAAAGCGGAGCAAGAAGCAAAATGCCATACACTTTGAAACCGATAGAGAGACTAAGGGCAAATGCCTTGACGAAGCGGTTCTTTGCGAAAATTGACATCAAGATGAGACCCAGCATGATCCCATCCAGATTTCCGCGTTCAATTAGGAAAATGACGGGGAAATAAATTGAAGAAATGGAAAAAAAAAGATTGCTTTCCCGCTGCGTCAACTTGAAATGCCGGCAAATGCTATCAAGCGAAGCGAAAATAATTATCAGATCGGCGATTAGAAAGAAGATACACCCAAATCCAAATCCCAAAAACTGAAAGGGGAGAGCGGCCAAAAGCGACGGAGGAGGAGTGAAGAACCTGAGCCTAAGGTATGGATTAGCGCCATGAAGCCAGTCCGAGGTGGCGACAAAGAACCCCCCGAAATCAAGTTGAAATACCCATCTCTGTACAAAGACCGGCGCATTTCCAGTAATCAGCAAAACAAACAAGATAAAAAGCAATTGTGCAAAGAGAGCGTAAAATACACGCGACAGGACGTTTTCCAAGGTGATCTCACTTCGTTTGGCAACTGTTCTCTCGGCAGTATTCAACCTCAGATTGCTCCCTGTCACTTTGTTCTCCATCAATTCGTGATTGTACTGCAACTCCAATAACCTATAAGGCGAACCCGCCTGACCTGTCAGTAGAGTTGCCCTCCTGCAAAAAGGGTCACATTGAAATTATTCCAAAGATAGGGTCTTTAACATGTTCGAGCATATATTCGCGAGCCTATCTTGTCCAGACTTTTTCATTTGCTCCGGCAATATCTTTTTGTCCAGCCGCGGCCCAGGCGCTCCGCTGCGCTATGATTTCTTCTGAGCACATGCCAGACGATTCTCCATCTCCGCGCCAAGAACCCGAACTGGAGGGCGACTACCGCCCTGCCGGCGCGGCCAACCCCGGCGCGCATCTGGACCCGGCCCACATCCGCGTGGAAGCCGCCGATGTGGCCTATCTGATGCAACTGGCCGAGGCGCTGAACACCACGCTGGACCTGGAGACCCTGCTGCGGCGCACCGCGGAACTGGTGCAGGCGGTCATTCCGTACCGCATCTTTGCCATTCTGCTGCTCAACGACCGCACCCGCGAGCTGCGCATGAGGTTTCAGATCGGCCATTCCATGAAGGCCGAGCGGCAGAGCATTCCCATCGGCCAGGGCGTGGTGGGCCTGGTAGCGCTCACCCGCCAGCCGGTGCTGCTGAATGACGTGCGCGCCTCGGAGGATTACATCGAGGTGAACGCCGAGATGCGCTCCGAACTGGCCGTGCCGCTGATTGCCAAAAACCGCCTGATCGGCGTGATGGACATCGAAAGCGAGCAGCTCAATTACTTTGGCCCCGAGCAACTGCGGCTCCTGACGCTGACCGCCTCGCGCATCGCCCAGGCGATTGAAAATGCAAGGCTTTACGCGCGCGTCTCCCGCCAGGCGCAGACCCTGACGGTGCTGAATGAGATTGCCACCGAGCTGACCTCGATCCTCGACCTTGATCCGCTGCTGGAGCGGGTGGGCCAATTGCTGCGCCGCCTGATCGACTACCAGATGTTCTCCATCATGCTGCTGGATGAGCGCGGCGAGCGGCTGATTACCCGCTACGCGTGGCGCTTTGGCAGCGCCGACACGCCACTGCGCAGCCTGCCCATCACCAGCGGCCTGGTGGGCGCGGTGGTGCGCGAGTGGCGGCTGGTGAATGTGCCCGACGTGCGCAACGACGCGCGCTATGTGGCGATGAACCCGGAGACCCGCTCGGAGCTGATTGCCCCGCTCTTCCACAAGGGGCGGATCATCGGCGTGCTGGACCTGGAGCACACCCGCGTGGGCTTCTTCAACGAAGAGCACGAGCGCACGCTGATTACCCTGGCCGCGCAAGTGGCCATCGCCATCGAGAATGCGCGCCTCTACCAGACGGTGCGCTCGCAGGAGCGGCAACTGGAGTTGGACATCGCCATGGCCCGCGAGGTGCAATTGCGCCTGCTGCCGTCCACCGCGCCGGTGTGGACCAACGCCGAGATGGCGGTGCGCTTCCTGCCCGCCCGCGCCATCGGCGGCGACCTCTACGACTTTGTCGAGTACGGCCCCGGGCGCATGGCCATCGTGCTGGGCGACGTCAGCGGCAAAGCCGCGCCGGCGGCTCTGTTTGCCGCGCTGGTCAGCGGCAACCTGCGTTCGGCGGCACAGCAGCGGCCCGAACCGGCAAGGATGCTGGCCCTGTTGAATGACGCCATCCAGGAGCGCAAGCTGGAATCCCAATACGTGACCATGCTCTTCGCCCTGTGGAACGACGACCGCCGCACCTTGCAAGTAGCCAACTCCGGCGCGGTCCAGCCCATCCTCTGCCGCGCTGGCGGGGCGGAGACGGTGCGCGTCGAGGGCTTTCCGCTGGGCCTCTTTCCCAGCGCGGATTACGACGAAATCAATCTGGCAACCGAGCCGGGAGACGTGATCCTCTTTTTCTCCGACGGAATTCTCGACGCGGAAGATGCGCATGGAGAAATGTATGGCCCGGAGCGGCTCTCCGATTTGCTGTGCAGCCGCCGCGAATTGCCCGCGCAAGAGATTGCCGACGCCATCCTCTCCGACGTAGCTCGCTTCCTCGGCGAAATGGATCATTTTGACGATGAGACCGTCATTGTGCTCAAGGTGCGGTAAAACAGTGATCAGTGCTGGGAAGTTCTCTACTCGGCGAAGATTTCGCCCAGCGTGGTCAGCGTGGCGTTCAGGGTCTCTGGCGCGACGACTCCGGCGCGTTTGACCAGGCGGGTTTTATCGACAGCGCGAATCTGATCGAGGAGAATGAGCCCCTGCTTGCCGCCGTGGCGGACGGGAATGCGGAAGGGCGCGGGATGGCTGCCGGTGGTCATCGGCGCGATGAGTGCGGTGCGCAGATGGTCATGCATCTCCGGCGGGGAGATCACTACGCAGGGGCGGATCTTCTGAATCTCGCTGCCCACCGTGGGGTCGAGATTCACCAGCCAAACTTCACCGCGTTTCACCATCTCAGATCCTCATCGCCTTCATTGGCGAACTCCGGAAGCACGAGCGCATCGTTGCCCGCGGCGGCCAACTTCATGCTTGCTTCGGCCCATCCGCTGCGCGGGTTCCCTTTGGGCCTACGCAAGACCAGCGCATCCCCCTCGACGTACATCTCCGCCTGATTCTCCAGCCCTACCTGCCGCAGCAGCGGCTTGGGAATCAGAATCCCTTGCGAGTTGCCTAAACGCCGAATCGTTGCCAGCATGTCGCCCTCCGTGGTATAACAATGTTATCACATAATGCCCCGGCTTTTGGGAAACTCATTGAGCCGACCCCAGAACGGAGTTAGATTCGAGTATAGAATCCTTCTCATTCGGGATCATTCGATAGACTAAGAAAGGCAACCCCGGAGCTCCCTTGCAATCCACCACCCAAGAACGCATCATCCGCCCCGCCAAGAACCTCTACGGCAGCTTGCGCTTGCCGGGAGACAAGTCCATCAGCCACCGCTACGGAATGCTGGCCGCCTTTGCCGAAGGCACGTCGCGCTTCACCAACTTCTCCACCGGGGCCGATTGCGCCTCGACGCTGGCTTGCATGGAGGCGCTGGGCGCAAAGGTGCGCCGCTGCGAAGATGGCTCGGTCGAAGTGACCGGCGTCGGCGGTTGCGTAACACCGACGGAACAGCCGCTCGACTGCGGCAACTCCGGCTCGACGATGCGCATGATCTCCGGCCTGCTCGCGCCGCAGCAGGGCCGCTTCACGCTCATCGGCGATGAATCGCTCTCCCGCCGGCCGATGGGCCGCATTCAGAAGCCGCTGGAGGCCATGGGCGCGCGGCTCACGCTCACCGGCGGCCATGCGCCGCTGACCATCGAGGGCAGGGAACTGAAGGCCATCGACTACACCACGCCTGTGCCCAGCGCGCAGGTAAAAACTTGCATCCTGCTGGCCGGCTTGCAAACGGCGGGCACAACCACGGTGCGCGAGGCGGTGCGCACCCGCGACCACAGCGAACTGGCGCTGCGTGCCTTCGGCGCAACCATCGAGCGCACGCTGGACTCGGTCTCCATCACTGGGCCGCAGAAGCTGCACGCTATCGAGGCCGCCGTCCCCGGCGACCTCTCTTCGGCGGCCTTCTTTCTCTGCGCGGCGGCGCTCTTTCCCGGCTCCAACCTGGTGCTGGACGCGCTGGGAATGAATCCGACGCGGGCCGCGCTGCTGGACGTGCTGTCGGCCCTCGGCGCGCGCATCGGCGTGCTGAACCTGGAGGAGAAGAATGCCGAGTTGGTGGGCACGGTGCAGATTTCGGCTCCAGCGGAGGGACTCGGCTCGACCGCCATCCGCGGCGCTCTGACCGCGCAATTGATCGACGAACTGCCCGTGCTGGCGGCGATTGGCCCCTTCACCAGCGGCGGCATCCGTATCCGCGACGCCAAGGAGTTGCGCGTCAAGGAGTCCGACCGCATTGCGCTGGTGGTCAAGAATCTGCGCGCCATGGGCGCCGAAGTCGAGGAGTTCGAGGACGGCCTCGACGTTCCCGGCGGGCAGACGCTCCACGGTGCAACCATCGACTCCGGCGGCGATCACCGCATCGCCATGGCCTTCAGCGTGGCCGCTCTTCGCGCCGAGGGCGAAACGCGCATTCAAGGCGCGGAATCGGTGGCCATCAGCTTTCCGGAGTTCTTCGATCTGCTGGATTTAGTGGCCGAGCGGTAATTCACCGCAAGAATACAGAGAACGCCAGCCCCACCGCAGGCGGCCCGCGCCGTAGGCGCAAAGGTGATTAGCCCCGCGTTTCAACGCGGGGTGAGCGCAACCAACAATACCTTCGGAGTCCCGGAGGGACGGCGTTCATGCTCCGCGCCTAGTAAAAACGATAACGAAATGATGGGAAAAAACCGCAACAAGATTGGCCAGCTTCCTGAGAAGCTGGCCAATCTTGTTCCTGATTGTTGAACAATACCGCTACTTTCCCGCCGCCGGGGTTGCAGTTTCGCTGGCCGCTTTGGCCGGCGTGAGTCCCGGCACCACCGGCGCGGCGGATACATTGCCGGTGGCAGCTTCATTCAGATTGATGCCGTAGTGATGCAGGGTCGAGGCCAGCATCTGGTACATGGAGGCTCGCGCCTGCGCGTAACTGGCCTGCGCGGCAATCAACTGATTCTCCGCCGTGGAAAGGTTACGCTGCTGTTGCAGCACGTTCGCCGTAGTGGATGCGCCCAGCCGCAGCTTCTTCACTTCGGCGTCCAAGCTCTGCTGGTTGTAGTCGCGGGCGGCGATGGCGGCCTGCACCTGCGCGCGATCGTTGGCCAGCGCAATCTGCTGGCTGACCACCTGCATGTGAATCTGCGTATAGAGCTGTTCCAAGTGCAGCTCGGCCTGACGATATTCAATCAGTGAGCGCGCCTGATCGGCCTGCGCCGTCCGGTTGCGCAGCGGAATGGTCAGATTGAAACCCACACCCTTGTCGGGGAAGGAATTGTTCAGCATCCGGCTCACTGCCGTGCCATAGCTGACCGTCGGGTAGGTGTTCGCCGCGCAAGGCGCAAATCCGGTACTTGTTTCGCACAGCGCGTTTGGATTCTGCGTTCCAGCTTCGCCCGTTCCACTATAGAACGCGTAAGCATCGAGGGTCGGCAGCAGCGCCTTGCGCGCGCCCTTCAGCGTGATCTCATCCTTCTTGATGGCCAGCGCGGCTTGTTCCAGCTCCGGGCGGTTCTGGAAGGCTTGCTGAACCAACTCCTCCACTGGCTGCTTCTCTTCCGGAATCTGCTCCAGGCTCACGCGGTCGGTGGGAATCACCTCGGCCGCCACCAGCGCCGCATCGTTCAAGTTGCGCGCAATGGCCTGCTTGATGATCAGTTGCTGGTAGCTCAGATTATTCTTCGAGCTGATCAGCGCCTGCGTATCCGTGGCGACCGTGGATTGCGCATTGACCACATCCAGCGGCGCCAGGGTTCCAATCTCCAGTTGCTTCTTGTTGTCTTCCAGCAGCTTGGTGCTCTGCTCCAGGGCGTGCTGCTTGGCTTGCACGTCCTCATACGAGCTGACCAGCGCCCAGTAGATGTTCTCCACCTGGTTGACGGTGTAGAGAATCTGCTGGCGGAAGGTCGAGTCGGTGATGCGGCGGTCCAGGGTCGCTTCATAGATGAAGCGCTTGTTCACCCAGATGCCTGCCCCTTGCAGCAGATGCTGCGTAACCGTAGCCTTCAGATTCGCGGTGTCCAGCGGGCTGTAGCTTTGGAATCCGTTACTCGTCGTGGCGCGCGTCTGGTCCAGCGCCACGGTCAATTGCGTGCCCGTGACAAAACCCTGCGCATAGCTGAAATTGTAGGTGTTTGTGTTGTTGCTGCCGCCCGAAAATGGGCTGGTGGAAGGCGCCTTGGTCCGCTCCAACTGAATGGTTCCCGTCAGCGTAGGGTCCAGATTCTCCGGCATCGGCCCTGCTCCATCGGTGGTCAGAGTTACGCCGTTGGTTCCGGTCGTTGCGCCGCTGGCCGTGCCGCCCGGTGCGCCGCTGGAGGCCAAAGTCTGCGAGCTGCCGCCCTGGGTGTTCTGCAGAACAGACGCGCCCACGCCGCGCAGCCCGGAGCCGGCCTTGGCCCGCAACAGATCGGTGTCCGCAATGTCCATGTAATAGCGGGCAATGGCGATATCGTAGTTGTTCTCCAGCGCCAGCGCCAGGGCATCGCTCAGGCTCAGATAAATCTTGCCGTCTTTGACCAGATCGGTCAGACGCACGGAGTTGGCGAAGCTGGCCTTGGAGATGGTGGTGGGCCGGTAAATGTTGATCGGATTGCCTACAAGCCTGCCCGAAGGCACGGAATAATCACGCTTCGACTGGCGCAGGTCAAGCGGCTCGGTCTGCGCGGGCGCGGGCGCCGAGGGCAGCTCGGAGGCTGCCTTGTCCGGCGTGGTAGCCGCTGGCTGCTGGGCAAACCCGGAGGGCATTGCCGTCGTCAAGGCCAGCATCAACGCCGCTGCGGCGCGCAGCCGATTGCCCGCCGGTTGTACACTTCTCCCCGCGGCTTCAACTTCCTGCTTCTGCAATACACTCTTGCCAAACAAATGCATGTTTCCTCTCCACAAATCTTTGAGGCGTATGGGCGTTCTTCTTCAAGACGCACGGGAACCCTTCCCGGACGCATTCTTTGTGATTCTCCATTCCAATTATCGCCTGTGGCCGAAGCCGCCGCCCTTCGCTTACCGGTCAATACGCACCCGGCCTCCGGTTCGTTCCCTTGGAAGAGCAGGGACTTGCGCCGTGCGTCCAACAGACGGGCGCTCGCAATTGAATGTTCTGCAATTTTATCTTCATGGATCTGGCACGGTGTTGGCCAATTTCGGAATGGGCTGCAATTCCGCTGGACATGGATACGGAGAATGCAGGGCGGGAGGGAAGAGGCGACTCTGCGCACCCAGAGTGGCGAGTGAAATTGAGGGAGGCGCGCATCGTATCGTTTATTGTACGCAAATTTGTATTTTAATAGGCAAAAATGAGACATCAGCCCGCCGTGTGACTATAATCACAACTGAGAGAGCAGCAAAATCTTTCAAGATGTTTCGGAAGGGAAGACCGCCAAATGGCGACAGGTGACTTGGCCCTCAGTCAACTTGAGGGCGAACTCGGCGCAGGGAAGCGCGTGATCAACGATTTCAGCATCAACGTGGCAACGGTGAACGGCTCCGGCTCGCAATCGGCCAATAGCGTGCTGCTGAAGAGCATCTTCGGAATGGGTGTCCCGGTGAGCGGGAAGAACCTTTTTCCCTCCAACATTGCGGGGCAGCCCACCTGGTATCTGATCCGCGCCAGTAAAGACGGTTACGTGGCGCGCAAGCACGTCTCCGAGGTTCTGGTGGCGATGAACCCGGAGAGCGCACAGGCTGACGTGGCGGCGCTGCCGGCGGGCGGCGTGGCCATCTACGAAGAAAACTTGAAGCTCGATCAGGTGCGCGGCGACGTGTTTTTCTACCCCGTGCCCTTCGACAAGATCACGGTGGCCATCTGCGCTGAAGTGAAGCTGCGCAAGCTGGTCAAGAACATGATCTACGTGGGGGTCGTTGCCCAATTGCTGGCCATCGATCTGGCGGTGGTGGAGCGCAGTCTGCGTGGGCAGTTCTCCAAAAAGCAAAAGGTCTTCGATCTGAACTTTGGCGCGGCCAAGGCGGGCTACGAATACGCCCAGCAGAATTTGACCAAGCGCGATCCCTACTTCATCGAGCGCATGGACGCGACGACCGGCAAAATCCTCATCGACGGCAACGCGGCTTGCGGCATGGGCGCGGTCTTTGCCGGGGTGACGGTGGTGGCCTGGTATCCGATTACTCCTTCGACCTCGACAATTGAGACCACCACCGAATTGCTCAAGAAGCTGCGCATGACACCGGAGGGCAAGGCGACCTTTGCCGTGGTGCAGGCCGAGGACGAGCTGGCCGCCATCGGCATGGTGCTGGGCGCTGGCTGGGCGGGGGCGCGCTCCATGACCGCAACCAGCGGCCCCGGCATGTCGCTGATGGCCGAGTTCTGCGGTTTGGGCTACTACGCCGAGATTCCCGGCGTCATCATCAACGTGCAGCGCACCGGACCCTCGACGGGTATGCCGACGCGCGCGCAGCAGGCGGATGTGCTTTCCGCGGCCTTCCTCTCCCACGGCGACACCAAGCATCCGCTGCTGCTGCCGGCTACGATGAAGGAATGCTTCGATCTGACCCAGGCCGCCTTTGACCTGGCCGAGCGGATGCAGACGCCGGTCTTTGTGCTCACCGACACGGATATGGGCATGAACAACTGGATGTCCGAGCCATTCGAATATCCCGCCAAGCCGCTGGATCGGGGCAAGGTGCTCACCGCCGCCGACCTTGACCGTCTGGGCAGCTTTGCCCGCTACCGCGACGTGGATGGCGACGCCATCGGCTGGCGCACACTGCCGGGAACGATGCACCCCAAGGCGGCATATTTTACGCGCGGCACTTCGCACACCGATGAGGCAACCTACAGCGAGAAGCCGGAGATTTATGTTGCCATGATGGACCGGCTGGCCCTGAAGTTTGAAAAGGCGCGGGAACTGGTTCCCGCCCCGGTGGTGGTGCGCAACAGCGGCGCGAAGATCGGCTTCCTGGCTTACGGGTCGACCGATTGCGCGTTGCTGGAAAGCCTGGACCAGATCAAGAAGCGCTATGGCCAGGATGTGGATTACCTGCGCATTCGCGCTTACCCCTTTGCGCACGCGATAGCCGACTTTGTGGCCCAGCATGAGCGTGTTTACGTGGTCGAGCAGAACCGCGACGCGCAGATGGCAAGCCTGCTGAAGCTGGATTTGCCCGCCGAACAGGTGGTCAAGCTGCGCAGCATTCTCCACTACAACGGATTGCCCGTGGACGCCGAATCCATCACTGCCGAGTTTGCAACCAAGGAGGGCCTCTAATGGCAACCGCCGCACCTGCTGCACCCACACCTAAAGTTAATCGCATCGGCCTTCCCATCCTGGAATATCGCGGCGGCAAGAGCACGCTCTGCGCCGGCTGCGGCCACAACGCCATCTCCGAGCGCATCGTGGACGCGCTTTACGAGATGGGCGTCGAGCCGGAGCGCGTGATGAAGCTGAGCGGCATCGGCTGCTCGTCGAAGAGCCCAGCCTACTTCCTGAACCGCGCGCACAGCTTCAACAGCGTGCATGGGCGCATGGCCGCGGTGGCCACCGGCGCGGTGGTGGCCAACCACACGATGAATGCCATTGGCGTCTCCGGCGACGGCGACACCGCATCCATCGGCATGGGCGGCTTTATCCACCTGATGCGCCGCAATCTGCCGATGATTTACATCATCGAGAACAACGGCGTCTACGGCCTGACCAAGGGCCAGTTCTCGGCCACCGCCGACCTCGGCTCCAAGCTCAAGACCGGCGTGGTCAACGAACTGTCGGCCATCGACACCTGCGCGCTGGCCATTCAGTTGGGCGCGACTTTTGTGGGCCGCTCGTTTTCCGGCGACAAAAAGCAGTTGCTCTCCATGCTCAAGGCGGCCATCGCCCACAAGGGCACGGTGCTGCTGGACGTGATCAGCCCCTGCGTCACCTTCAACGACCATGAAGGCTCGACCAAAAGCTACAAGTTCATGCAGGAGAATGTCGAGCCGCTCAACGAAATGGGATTCGTGGACAGCTTTGACGAGATCGATGTGGACTACGGCTCCGGGCAGATCTATGACGTGCAGATGCACGACGGCTCCAACCTGCGCTTGCGCAAACTGCGCGAGGATTACAGCCCCACCGACAAGGCCAACGCGGTGCGCACGCTGATGGAGTCGGCCTCCAACGACGAAATCCTCACCGGCGTCTTCTATATCAACACCACGCAGCCCACCTTCATCGATATGCTGGGCCTGGTGGATGAGCCGCTGGGCACGCTGCCGGAGTCGATCACGCGGCCGCCGAAGCAGGCGCTGGACGCGCTGATGGATGCTCTGAGGTAGCCGCAAGCCACCTTGACCAATAGCAAAAGCCTCGCCAGCGCGGGGCTTTTGCTATTGGTGCGCCCAGCAAGGGCGCGCACTTGCGCCAATTTTGCTGATTTTTGGCCCGGTTTTGCTACCATGAGTGTGTATCCAAAGGAGTAATACCCATGGCTGACTTCCCCCCTGTCCCCCTTACGCTTGAAGGCTCTTTCGTTCTCCACCAGTTCTTTCGCTTCGACTGGAAGGCTTGGCGGGCCTGCGCGGAGGGCGAACGCGAAAGGATTGCCGCCGCCGCCGCCGCCGCGCTTCAGCGCCTGGAGCGCAAAGAACCCGGCGCGCCGGTCCAGACCGCGCTCTTCTCCCAGTTGGGCCACAAGGGCGATCTGGTGCTGATTCACTTCCGCGACTCGCTGGAAGCCCTCAACCAGGTTGAACTCGATCTGGCCCAAACGGGACTCTACGACTTCCTCAGCCTCAGCCACTCCTATGTTTCGGTCGTCGAACTCGGCCTCTACGAGTCCACCCGCAAAACATACGAGGCTGCCTCTGCCAAGGGCTTTGCCGATTTCACGCCGGAGTGGACTGCCGAAGTTGCCGCCACGCTGGAACGTTCGGCCGCGGCCATGGCTCCGCGCCTCTTCCCCGCCGTCCCCGAAGCAAAGTACCTCTGCTTTTATCCGATGGATCGCAAGCGTGGCGAGGCAGTCAACTGGTACACCGTGCCGTTTGCCGAGCGCCAGCGCATGATGCACGAGCACGGGCTGATCGGCCGCCGTTACGGCGACCAGGTCAAGCAGATCATCTCTGGATCGATTGGGATGGATGATTGGGAGTGGGGCGTTGACCTCTTCGCGGATGACCCGGTCGTCTTCAAAAAGCTCATTTATGAGATGCGCTTCGACCAAGTCAGCGCGGTCTTTGCCCTCTTCGGCCAGTTCTTCCTCAGTGTCAGGCTGCCTATCGAACGGCTGCCGGACTGGCTCGGCGGGATTCTTTAACCGCTGGCAAGGATGAGCGCGCCTTGGATAAGGCGCAGACGTCGCGCGTTGATTGCCGGCCTACAGCCGTGCTCTCGGTCTTTCCCTGCGCGCGGATGGATGATACCGAAACCATTCAACAAAGCGGATGAGGCGGCACTTCTGTCAAGAACCAGGATGAAAGCCTGCGAATGAGGGCGTCTGGCTTGGTATTGTGCCGCAAATGCCTTGGGTTCTATCGAAATCCGGGCCTGTCAAATTTGGGGAAGAGGCGCGAGATCGATCCCGCCTCGGAGAGCGCTCACGCCCGGTTTCCTCGCAGTTCCCCATCCTCTGTAGGATCGATACCATGCGGAGTGTCGTCTGCCGGAATTCGGCTTCCAGCCCACCTTTCCTTTGCGGTCATGACGGGGCTTAAGCGTCAGGTTTCAAAAAAGTTACTCCGCTTTCGGGCAAAGCTCAAGGCTTGGAGCGAAAGCGGCCATGCCCGATCTTCTTGATTTTTAATGGTATCGGTCCCATCCTCAAAAAACCCAAAAATTTTGCTTGACACGCGAATACGCGACGCGTTATCTTCCCTTTCGATACACAATCAGCAGCAGGATGTGTACGTTGTGGCGGGGGTGCTTGGGATCCTGTTCACAGCGAGTCCGGGCGTAGTAGACGTAAATGGAATGTAGTCGACGGGAGGTATTCGCTATGAGTTCGTTTCCTAGGATCAGGCCAACAGCCGCGTTGCCAGTGCTGCTTATCACCGTGCTCCTGCTGCTGCCGTCCGCTTTATTTGGACAGTTGGCGACCACCGGAAGCGTGACCGGAATCGTTGCCGATGCGACCGGTGCAGTGATTCCGCATGCCAGCGTTGAATTGACCAACGGACTGACCGGCATATCGCGCAAGACGGTCAGTAATAGCGTGGGTTCTTTCGCGTTCGCATCGGTGGAAGCCAGCACCAGCTACACGGTGACCGCCAGCATTGCGGGATTCCGCCCGTGGCAGTCCCAGCCTTTCCCTCTCCGCCCGGGCGATGAGATCAAATTCACGGACATCAAGCTGACTGTAGGCGCGGAGACCGAGCAGATCACGGTCGAGGCTACCACCTCTGCCGTGAAGGATCTGGATAACGGCGAACGCGCCGATGTCATCGACGCGAAGGAGATCGAGACGCTCTCTGTGGTTGGCCGCGATGCTACCGAACTGGTGCGCATGCTGCCCGGCTTCACCATGTCCTCCGGCGCCAATGGCGTTGGCAACAAGGCGGGATTCAATTCCGCGGTGGTCGGCTTGAGCGGGGCAACCGGCAGTTTTTCGGCCAATGGCAGCGGAACCAACGGTATCTCGGTGGTCTCCGACGGCGTCTCGCTGACCGACATTGCCTCTAACTCTGGAACGATTCAGAATGTGAATATCGATGCTGTCTCGGAGATGAAGGTTACAACTTCCGAGTATAGCGCTGAGTATTCAAAAGGCCCCGGGATTGTGAATGTCACTGGTAAGTCCGGCACTTCAGCTTTCCACGGAACTGGATTTTTCTACGCGCGCGACACTAACCTGAATGCCAACGACTGGTATAACAATAACCTGCAACAGACCAGGCCGGAAGGGCGCTATCTCTATCCCGGCGGCTCTCTGAACGGCCCCGTGCTCCTGCCACTTACCAGTTTCAACAAGAATAGAAACAAACTCTTCTTTTTCGTCTTGTTCGAGTATAACAACCAGCTTTTCTCGCCAGAGACTTTAGGCAGTTGGGTGCCCACGAAGGCGGAGCGCCTGGGCCACTTTGATCAGTCCTCCCTGGATGCCCAGCTTTGCGGAGCGCGTCCGGACGGTGCAGCCAATCCCAATGCGATTCTTCCCATGTGCGAAACGGAAAACTGGCTGCCCAATGGAAACGGCGTGGTGAATGGAGATGTCTCCAGCTATGCCAACTCGAGCGGTCGGGCATTGGTCAATTGGCTGCCGTTGCCCAACGCTGATCCATTCACCAATGCCAGCGGTTTCAATTACGTCAAAACGGTTGTGCAGACTCAGAACGGCACCGAATTCCATTCCAAGGTCGATTACCACATCACCCCGAATGACTCGCTGGCTCTGGGATACAACCGGCAGTCGCAGATTTCGCAAGATCCGGTCAATCTCGGTTATGTTCCCACGGCCGCAATTCTCTACCCCGGTTCGGTAACAACCGGCGATATCTCTACCTCATTGTTCGCCAGCTATACCAAGGTCATGGGGGCATCGCTGACCAATGAGTTTTCCGCCGCCATGTCTTTCGTGTCTACGCCCGGAAATATGGGAACTCCCGCGGCTGTGGATCGCTTTGACATGAACTCCTATAACGGCGGCAATGGAAACTATGACTATCTCGGCATGTACAAAAACAGCGGCGATTACTCGGTGCCGGCTCTGAGTCCGGGAACTGGAATGGGCTATCCAAGTATGCTCATGCCGGGCGGTTTTTACGACAACAAGGTTCGCATGAAGAAAGCCTCGCCGGATATTTCAGATGTGGTGACCTGGATGAAGGGAACGCACCTGTTCAAATTCGGGATTTACGCGGAGAAGGGCTATCTCAACGGCTTGGCTGACTACGGCGCTTATCCCCAGGGAGCTTTGGATTTCAACCCGGGAAATGCGTTCTTTGAATACAATCAGAATCAGACGCAGAACGGACAAGGCGGATCGATCGGCCAGACAGCCCAGTTTACAAATTGCGAAAGCTCGGATCCGCTTGGAAACAACCGGCTTTCAGGGGCGGCGTATCTTGGTGTGTGCATGAATCCCAACGCCCTGATGTACATGGGGTATGCGGACCAATATGCCCAGACGAACTTTTCTCCGACGGTCGATATGGAATACACGACGTACTCCGGATTCGTCAATGATTCCTGGAAAGTGCGCTCGGTTACCCTCAATCTGGGGGTAAGACTCGAGCACATCGGCGGGTGGAATGACCGTCACGGCAACGGCATGGCGACGTTTTCTCCCTCTCTGTACGCCTCGCAATGCACCGACCTGTCCGGTACAACTTCCGCGCGCAACTGTACCAGCCTCAATATGCCTGGCCTCACCTGGCACGGCATCGATTCCCATGTGGCAAACGGTGTGAATTGGCCATCCAATATCCTGTTATCCCCGCGCTTTGCACTTGCCTGGGACGTACTCGGCAAGGGGAAGACCGTCATTCGCGGCGGTTGGGGCGTGAATCGCAGCCAGGAGGAATTCAATCCCTATGCGATGGCCGCTGCTACTGCCCAGGGCTACAAGACGAGCCTGCTTCAGAATCAGTTGAGCTTTGACACCATCGATAACCAGTCGCCGCTGAATCCGCCCGATTTCAGCGCTTATACCATTTCATCCGACGATAAGAACCGCCCATACCATGTGGCCTATAACCTCACAATTTCTCAGAGCATGCCGTGGCATTCTATCTTGGAGGTTGCCTATGTTGGCGGTGAAGGCCGCAATCTGAGCACCTACAACAATGGCTATAACTCCGCCTCCAACATCAACCTGATTCCCTTGGGCGGTCTCTTCGGTGGCCCGAATACCGATCCGCTGAATTCGCTTCCCCCGACGCTGACTGCATCTCAGGGCGGAACTCCCACGCTGGGCGGCTTGACGACTGCGGAGCAGGATTTCTTCCGTCCCTATCCCTTCTACTCCAATATTTATCAGCTCCAGCACACCTATTACTCCTCCAACAACAGTGGACAGGTTTCCTGGAACAAGCAAACCGGCCGTATTACGTTTGGCGCCAATTACACCTTCGCCAAGAATCTGGCAACGGCCGCTTCGTGGAACAACGTTGTCCCCAACCCATTCAATCTGCGGGATGAGTACAGCCCCGTTCCCTACGATCGTACTCATGTATTCAACCTGCATTACGAGGTTGATCTAGGCTCTCATTACCACCTTGGATTCAAGCCCTTGAACGAACTGATCAACGGATGGCAGATCTCCGGCATCTCAACGTTGCAGAGCGGCAACCCGATGGCGTCGCTGCAGGGTGGGAATTTCGGTTTTGGGTACGGCCTGATTAACGCGGTCCAGACCTACTACGAGGACCAGTCAGGCGCCCAGGCGCAACAGCAGTGCATCAACGTGTACAACATCCCGGCGGACGCGAATGGTAATCACTATTGCGTGACCCAATTGAATCCCACGGTTTGGCTGGGTACACCGGATATTCAACTGATGCCGACCATCACCTGCAACCCCTCCGGCGGGCCGGCGAAGAACCAGTACATCAACGGGGCCTGCTTTGGGATTCCGCTCCCGCAAACGAATGGCCAGTTGCGGCCTCCGTATATTCGCGGCCCTGCTTACGTGGATCATGACTTGACATTGCTGAAGAACTTTGATTTGGGCAATAAGAGAAACCTGCAGTTCCGTGCAGCAGCCTTCAACTTCATCAATCACGCGAATGTTTCGTTCAACAATAACAGCACACAATCCGACCTGACATTGGCGCAACAGGGCGGCACGGCAGGTCAAACGCTCACCCAGACCGACCTGACGGAAAAAGGGTTCGGCATTGCCGGAATCAAGTACTCCCCTTGGGGGGGGCGTCTGCTTGAATTGGGTGTCAAGTTAGCGTTCTAGCATTTTGGGCTGGCGGCCTATGTCTGCAGCGATGGGTCGCCACGAAATGGGATAGGGAGGCGGCGCAGCTAGTATGCCGCCTCTCTATGGATGAGAGATGAGCATCGCACTCCGCCGGCTAGACGAAATGGGAGCTGGTGGGATTACCGCTCGAGAGTTGTTTTGAAGTGGATATGTTTGGGAGGGATACTATGGCCATCGAGTCCGCAACTTTTCTTCGCCGGCTTGCCCGGATCGTGACTTTGGTTCTGAGCGTCGCTTGTTTTGGGGGCGTCTCCGCCGCCGCGCAGGCCCCGGTTACGGTCGGCTCGGTCGTGCCAAATCAAATCGCTCTGAACCAGTTGGGCCAGATCTACAGGATCGTTGTCGCGAAGAACGGGAATATGCTCTTCCTTGACACGCAGCAGGGGGCGCTTTATCAGTTGGCCCCCGGCGCCACGACTCTGACCACGCTGTCAGCGCCAGGCGATGTGCTCAAGGGAGGTGGAAATTTCTGGAACGCTGGCATGGCACTCGATAACTACGACAACCTTTATATCACCAGCGAGTGGCAGACGCCTTACTTCTACCGTGTGCCCTACACGCCAGGCCCTAACGGGACGAATGGCACCTGGAATCTTACCGGTTCCAGCGACTGGACGGCAGGTGACCTGATTGTGGGCGGATCGGGCAGCCGCGAAGTGGCCTTCGACGATAGCAACAATATGTATGTCAGCACCGAGTCGGCCCCCTCGATCTTGAAGTTCTCCGTCGATGCCAGCGGCAACACGGGGACGGTGACTACGTTGGTGAAGTCTCTGGTTGCCGAAGCCGCCAAGATGACAGTCGATCATGCAGGGAATGTCTTTTTTATCGAGGATTGCTGGAGCGCGCGCAACAAAGTCGCCGTGGGTGTCTGGATGATCCCTGCGGGGACTAGCGGAACAGTGGGTGAGACATCTCCGGTGGTGCGCATTGACCCGCCGTCGCTGGGTTATAACTTCAAGGGCGTTACCGTGGACGCGGCTGGCAACCTCTACTTCTCAAGCGCCGTCGATTCGGGCGGCGCCTCCGGCGGCGACGGCAATGCGAACATGGTGCTGATGGTTCCCAACGAGAGCGGCAGCCCGGCAACGGCTACCCAGGCTTCTCTGAACTGGAATCATGCCGTAATGGTTGCGCCGGTTTCCGCTTCGGCTGCTGTGGCGATTGATCCGCGCGGCTACCTATGGATTCCAACTGCAACCAATGGCTGGGTGCCCCCCGGCAGCACGCTGAAAAACCCTCCCGCAATGCCCGGCACAAATAACTGGGTGCAATATGCTTTGGGCAGTGTCAACCTTGGCGCGTCTCCGATCGGTACCGCTGGCGCGACGGAAACCTTGTTCTACACTTTCAGCGGCACAGCAACTACGACGCCGGCCAAGATCGTATTCTCGCAGCCTGGAACTGGATCAGACTTCAGCGTGGTCACCGCAAATCCACTGCTGGATCCTACTACGACCCCACCCTCCGTTGATACGACGGTGGTTCCTTGCACAGCGGGGACCGGCAACCTGCCGTATACGACCTGCCAATACTGGCTGGCCGTGAATCCCAGGGTGGCGGGGGCTGTTTCCGGCCAGTTGCAGATGCTCGACGCGAGCAATTCCGTTATTCCGAACAGCGCTGCCTATCTCTACGGTGTCGGCCAGGGGCCGGAAGTATCCCTCCTCGGCTCTCCAGAGGTTTTGCCGATCGGCAAGAATTTCTCGGCGCCTGCGCAGATTGCGATTGACTCCCAAGGCGCCACCTATGTTGCGGATCCTGGACTGGGTTCGGTGCTGCAATATCCGGCCGGTTCTACTGCTGCAACGACTCCAGTTTCGATTGGCACAGGACTGACCGCGCCGACAGGCGTGGCTGTGGATGGAGCCGGCAATGTCTACATTGGCGACTCCGGCAAGGTTATCGAAGTTCCCTATGTAGCGGGGGCGTTGGATGCCGCTGCTCAAACTGTCATCCAGAGCGGCCTTGGCGCAAGTCTGAACTTGGCGGTTGATGGCGCCGGCAACGTGTATGTTGCCGACCCCAGCAATGCTCAAGTGATAAAAGTCTCCAATCCCAGCACGAAGTCCACACTGTTCAGCGGATCTACGCTGAGCCTGGATTCCGGCTTCGCGCTGGGCGGATTCACCAAGCCGTCGGCGGTGGCGGTGGATGGATACGGAAATGTCTTTGTTGCGGATGGATCCAATCTGGATGAAGTAACACCACAGGGTGAACAGACGACGATCACAGCCGGACTTTCAGGTACGATTACAGGGCTGGCCGTGGATGCCTCCGGTTCGGTCTATGTGTCCGGAACAGACGGACTGAGCCGGATCCCCGCAGTGGCGGGTACTCTTACTTTCAATGATGCGGTTGCTATCGGGCAAGGCGTCATCAATTCGCCAACCGGCGCGGCTGTGGATAGGATGGGGAATCTGTATGTGTCCTATGTGGGCAGCGCTTCAACTCCCAGCGTGGCGGAGTTGAATGTGAACGGCAGCTTTGATTACGGCATAGTGACTCCCAAAGCCGAAACGGACATAGATGTTCAACTCTTCAATATCGGCAATTTGCCTTTGACTCTTTCCGGTGAAACTCTCACTGGAAGCAACGCGGCCGACTACTTGCTGGTGACGGCAGGCGATTCACCCGCTTGCACTTCGACATCCTCAATAGACGCTGGGGTGTCCTGCTATGTCGGCATTGGAGTGATTCCCAGTCTTCTATCAGGCACGGAGACAGCGTCACTCGCCATCCAGAGCAATGCTTCGAATGCGCCCGCCGCTTCGCTGGCTCTTTCAGCCAATCCGGTAGTCGATACTCGCTCGCAAACAACGGCAACCATCTCGCCGATTGCAGCTCTCACCTACCCCGGAAGCACGACTATCAGCGTAACCGTCGCCTCAGTCAATTCAGCAGACGGTACGCCGCAAGGGCCTGTGCAACTGACGCTCATAAAACCCTCCGGCCATGTTAAGCAGACAGCGCAATTGGTTGCGGGCGTTGCCACATTCAGTTTCTCGGATCTGCAAGCCGGGAATTACGCTGTTAACGCAAATTTTGATCCTCTGCCGAGTGACGGCACATTTGCGGTTAGCTTCGCCCCGCAGATTACTTTCACTGTAAACAAGGCTGTTCCGACCGTCAGCATGACTACGCCGGCCACCTACCTGCTTTTCGGGGGCAGTAACACAATCACGGCAACCGTGGCCTCCGGCGTAGGAACACCGACCGGGACCGTGGCCTTCATGAATGGAGCGAATCTGGCTGATCCGGCTCAACCGCCGATCACATTGAATGGGCTTGGAACGGCGACTTTTAATACCAGCAATCTAGCGCTTGGCGCCTACAACCTCACGGCCGTCTATTCCGGCGATCAGAATTATTCGACGGCAACGGTCAATGTGTCAGCATTTCAGGTCATCAGTCCTAGCGTGCTCATCACGGCCACACCAGCCTCGCTCAGCTTGACTGCCGGTGTGCCCGGATCGGTCTCTTTGAACCTTCAAGGCCTGGTCGGCTTTGGCGGGCCTAAAGTCGCGGTTGCTCTGGGGTGCGTTACCTCATCGCTGCCGCAATAC
The DNA here is from genome assembly GCA_964450895.1 of uncultured Occallatibacter sp. Lineage (GTDB taxonomy): Bacteria > Acidobacteriota > Terriglobia > Terriglobales > Acidobacteriaceae > Telmatobacter. The sequence continues at coordinate 25,729 of CAYVGW010000014.1, forward strand.
TCGGAATGCACATTCGACAATACGACGATTCCAATAAATCCAGCCGGCGGCTCGGCTACGGTTGTCGTGACCATCAGCACCAATGTGCCAGTGAACGGGGGCGCATCGGCCTCCCTGCGCACGGAACCCGTGCCTTGGACTCTCGCCGGCCTCTTCGGATTCGGCCTTTTCGGTCTGGCGTTTGGCCGGAAGACCAGATTCAATGGCCGCTTGCTGACCATCCTTTGCATGATATTGATCTTGACGAGCGCACTCTTTGGCGTGAGTGCTTGCAGCAATTCCGGATATACTCATACCCCGCCTGCGCCGATTGTGACGACGCCGAGCGGCACCTCCAATGTTGTGATTACCACGACGTGGAACGGGACACTGGTTTCGCTGCCGTTTACGTTGCCGGTTACCGTGAAATAAATGCCATTGTCTCCTAGGCGAGTGGCAGAGATAGGACTTCGATGGGGTGCGAGGCCGCCCCTTGGAAGGGTAATATGGAAGCCTCAATGCCCGGGTGGAGCAAGGCCACTCGCGAAGTTGCTGGATACGAGTTTCTTAGGAGGATTGTCATGGCCACCAAGTCGATCATCTCTCTGCGCGGGTTCGCTGAGTTTGCGCTTACACTCATGTTTTTCTGTCTCTATCTGTGTGAGGGAGCCGGAGCGCAGTCTGTGGTTGCGACCGGACCGCTCAGTGCCGTCGCGGCCCATCCGGCCACATTCGAGACGATATGGGATACCGCGATCTCCAGCTATGGCGATCTCTTCCTCCAGGACTTTCAAGCTGGCGCCATGTATGAGTTCCCGGCTGGCGGCGGGGCAATGCAGACGATTATTCCAGTTGGCGGTATGCTCAATGGCTGGACGGAGATTGGGGTTGGGATCAATCCAGCAACGAACGACGTGCTAACCGGAAATAACTGGGCGGGCTGTTTCCTCTGGGACATCCCGTATGATCCCGTCACAAAGACCTGGGATGCGACGAAGGCTTTCCAGTGGGGAGGCGCTGCCTTAAACGCAGCACCGATGGGAGGATGGTGCCATCCTGGTCCCATCTCTTTCAATGCCAGCGGGGTTGCTGCCATCGGGAATGAAAATAGCTTCGATGGGATCATCGAAGTGCCAGCAGCAGTTGCCGGCTCCTCGGAACCGGCAGCAAACAGCGCCGTGCTTATCGCTACGGGGCTGAAGAGCCGGCCGAGATCGCTTGCGCTCGATAATGCCGGGAATATCTACTTTTTTGAGGACGGAGGCGCGCCTGGGATTCTGAGGATAGCGGCCGGGCTCAGTGGATTGACCGGCGAATCATCGATGACTCGGGTCGATCCCGTCGTTGACAAGCAGGCGCTTCTGACAGCCCCGGACGGCGTGTCGGTGGATGCGAATGGCAACGTTTATATTAGCGATGCAAAGCTCGGAGTACTGCTGGTTCCCAACGAAAATGGAACTCCGAATCCGAGTGACGCGGTTGTAATATCTTCTGTTCCGGCGGTATCCAATGTTGATTTCGATATCGTTCATGGAATCATGTATGTTCCGACCACGTCGGCTGCAAATGGTGGTTGGACCGCGCCCAACGGGGTAACCTATAACGATGTCGTAGCAGTAGACTTTTCGAATTTGAGCTTTGGCTCCGGTTCCGCGTTTGTGCAAGGCGCGGCACAATCGATCAATTTCAATTTCACATCAAGCATAACTCCGGCCAGTTTTGAAATCGTTGAGTCCGGCGCCACGACTCCGGATTTCGTGATTGTGAGCGGTGGAAGCTGCGTTGCAGGAACAACCTATGCGGTGGGGAAAACCTGCACTGTCAATGTTGCCATGGATTCACAGACGATCGGCAATGTTTCCGCTACACTCGAAATGCTGGATAAAAATGGCAATATACTTTCCTCGGTATCACTGTCTGGTCTCGGCGTGATCCCAGCGGTTGTATCCGGTCCGCCTACCGCCGTTGCCTCCCATCCAGCAACCTGGGGGCAGCAGTGGAACACGGCGATCTCCAGTCACGGCGACCTTGTCGTCGATGACTTTGAACAAGGCGCCTTGTACGAGTTTCCAGCAGGCGGCGGGGCGATGATCACGCTGGCAACTCCCGGTAATAACGGTCCTGGCGGCGGCTGGGCCAATATGGGCGTGGCCATCGATCCCTGGAATAACTTGTGGATCGGGCAAAACTGGAACTCCGACCTGATGAGAATTCCCTACGATAGTGTGAATCACACCTGGAATCTCACTGGATCGAATAACACAATTTACACTTGGGCCAATCTTGGCACAAATCCAAACTGGTTCCAGGCGGGCGCTCTTGCAATTAGTTCCAATGTGACCAATGGAACCGCGACCATGGTGGTGAGCGCGGAAAATGCTCCCGCCATCTATTCCTATACCATTGACTCCGCGGGCAATTTCACGAACGGCGCAACCGTCGTCGCCAGCTTGAAGAGCCGCGCAAAATCTATGGCTATCGACAGCGTAGGCAACATCTTCTTCATTGAAGATGGCGGTGTGAGCGGCGCAGTGATGGTCCCTGCCGGAGCAACTAACCTGGCGAATGACAAGAGTCTGACTCGCGTGGACCCGAATCTTGCCAATCCGGGTGGAGTTGCTGTCGATGCCTTGGGTAACGTCTACGTGGGCGACAACAATAATGGCGTGTATCTGATTCCAAATGAAAAAGGAACTTTGAACCCCAGCGACGCCTATCTTTTGGCGGCAGTCCCGGCATATGCCAACGTCGATTTCGATTTTGCGCAAGGAATCATGTATATTCCGACCAAGCCAGGGTCATGGGGCGGTTGGAACGGAATCAACGACGTGGCGGCTGTTGCGTTGTCGAGCGTGAATCTAGGGTCTGCCGCTGCCGGATCGCAAGGCTCAGCGACGCCGGTCAATTTCGGTTTCAGCGCAGGCGTAACTCCCGAGTCTTTTGCAATTGAAGAGGTGGGCGGCTCCGCTCCCGACTTTACGGTTGTCAGTGGCGGAAGCTGCACGCCGGGAACTGCTTATGCAGCGCAGAGCACTTGCTCCGTGAATGTCGCTTTGGACCCGCATTCTGCTGGCGGCGTGTCGGGCAAGCTGCTGATGCTGGATGCGAAGAACAACATCCTGGCCTCGACGACGGTCTATGGAATTATCCAGAGCCCGGCTGTTTCCATTACCCCAGCTCTTGAGGCTTCCATCGGCTCCGGCTTGAGCACGCCCAGTGAAGTAGCAGCGGACGGCGCGGGCAATTCGTACGTGGCGGATGCCGGTCTGAAACAGGTCTTGATGTATCCGGCAGGTGCGAATGCCAGCACCGCGGGCGTTTCCGTCGGCTCGGGGTTGAAGGCGCCGACCGGAGTTGCCGTCGATAGCATAGGAGATGTGTTCATCGCCGATAGTGGCAGCGTGTATGAGGTGCCGAATACGCCTAGCGGACTGAACGCCAGCGGACAAATGACGCTGAAATCCGGTTTGGGCGCCAAGCTGAAACTCGCGGCAGATGGCCTGGGGAATCTGTATATCGCGGACCCGGACAATGCCCGCGTGGTGAGACTCAATCATGCGGGCGGGACTTTCGGCGCCGTCGCTCAAACGGAGACCGATCTGACGGGGTTCACCGCCCCATCCGTGGTAGCAGTCGATGGAAGCAATAATCTTTACCTGATTGACTCCACCAACCTGATCGAAGTACAAACGAACGGCACGCAGACAACGTTGCTGCCTTCGCTGGGCGCTGCGACAGGGCTGGCCATCGATCCATCTGGTGCTGTCTATGCCGGCATGAGCGGAGGCTCTCTGCGCATTCCCTTTGTGAGCGGCTCGCTGGATGCGAGCGCCGCAACCGCCATTGGAGCTTCGGTTACCAACCCAACCGGCTTGGCTCTTGATAAGTCCAGCAATGTGTATCTTGCAGATGGAACAGCCGGGAACCTGCACGAGGTCAGTTCGAACGGAGCTGTGAATGTTGGTGCGCCCGGATTGATGGTTCCGATTTCGGCGGACGTGGAATTGCTGAATATCGGAAACGCTCCGTTAGCTGTTACCGGCTTTCTCAGCAGTGACGCGGTGGATTTCAGCGCGGCGGGATGCCCCAGCACTGTGGCAGTAGCAGGTACATGCGCAGAGACCGTTACCATGGATGCCGTGGGACCTGGAGTGCAAGGACTCATTTCGAGCCTGATCACAGTACAGAGCAATGCAGCCGGTACGCCTGCCGTTACGGATGCATCCGGCACAGCGGCTGCCCTTGCGGTGAGCAAGACAACCCTCAGTGTGGGCAGCGGCGCGAACGTCATGAGCATCCCGTTGACCGTGAGCGTGGTGTCGGCAAGCGGTACAGGCCCGGTGCCAACTGGGAATGTGGTTATTTCCGTGGACGGCGTAGCGATGGCTCCAGTCGCCCTGTCGAATGGCGGGTATACAATCACGCTCAGCTCGATTGTTGCCGGCTCCCATACTTTCAGCGTTCTGTATATCGGCGACAGGGTGTACGGTTCGTCGAGCGCTTCTTCCACCGTGGTCGTGGCCAAAGCAACGCCGCTCGTGGGCGTGCCAAACATTGCGTCTCCGGCGTATGTTCTTTTCATCGGTAATCAGAATGGCACCTATGTGCCCTACGACGGGTCGCTGCGCTCCTACTATATGGATTATGTCGTGAAGGTGGCCGGAGCTACAGGTCTGGTTCCAACCGGAACGCTCTCCTTTATGCAGGGAACCAGCGCGCAGTGCGGAACCTTCACTCTGGATGTTACCGGCAGTGCCACCTTCCAGCCCGGTTGCCTTGAGATCACCACGAACCAGAATGTTCCCAACGAGTTGACACCGCAGACGATCACCAGCATTGTATACAGCGGTGACGCGAACTATGCGGCATTCTCTGCGACCACGACTGCGAATGGATCGCCAATCTCATTCCTGGAACTTCGGCAGCCCAGCGTATTACTCGGCCCCAATCCGGGAGCAGTCACTGTTCCGGCGGCCACCTATCCTGCCACGGGTTCGGCGAGCACCACTCTGAGCATCACATCGGTATTGGGTTTTGGCGTGAGTACGAACGCCGCATATCCGAGCAGCACTCCAACCCTGATGCTGAACAACTACACCCTGCCGATCGCGTTCAACTGTGCGGGCTTGCCCGCGCATGCTACCTGCACCTTCAGCGGCGGCAATTACACCGATCTAAACGGCGTGCTTCATGCAGACGAGGTGCTTGTCGATACAGATCCTTCCAAGCCCTCCTCCATTACCGTGACCGTCACCACGAACGTATCTGCCGGGACGACCACAAGCCAGAATTCGCACTCCACGCCTTTCGAATATGCAGCCTTCCTTGGGTTCGGCATGTTAGGGCTGGCCGCCAGCCGCAAGTCAGTCCACAAGAAGGGCTATCTGGCTCTGATTTGCGTGTTGGCTCTGGTTGCCGCAACTGCCGGCTTGACCGCATGTAACACCACGCAACTGGGTGGCCAGGCTGTCCTTGGGACACCGACGCAGTCCGGAACTCCTTATGCGGTGACCGTGACTGCGCAGCAGGTAGGCGGCATCACGATCCCTGGAAACAATGGGACTCCCATCACCCTCTATGGCAGCACGAACCAGATGTCGCTTCCTTACACGTTGAACGTCACCGTTCAATAGGCGTGGGCAGCCAATCAAAAACAACAATGCGGAAGAGATTCAACTCTTCCGCATTGTTGTTTACCGTAATTAAAACAGAGGATAAGTTGAGATTCTTTTCATCCGGACTGTGATGGATGGGGATAGGCCAGATCTGCTAAAAAACAGTCTGATATCTTGCAGGCCGGCGAAAGGCAGAGGGAGTCTATGAGGGGATTAGCATCTCTCGGCGATTGAATCGTGCGGCCGCACAGCCCACGAGTGGCGCGCGGTCCAGCAATTCAGAAACTCGCAGATGAAGACCGCACCTCGTCAATTGGCTTTGAGCAGCAGGGAGAAACAAATGTGCGGCGCGGGAGATGCCCCCCCCGAGCACAATCACATCAGGTTTAAACCCGGCTAACATCGCTCCGATGACTTGCCCAAGATGCTTCCCAAACTCTTGGAAGGTCTCAGCCGCGGCCGGGTCATGCGGCGAATCGGCCGCTATTTCCTTCACGTCACGCGTCTTGCCGGTGCGCTGTCTGTAGCCGCAGATAATCGCTCTGGAGGAGAGAAAATCTTCAACAATCCCACCTTCACACGCAAGGTTCCAGACCTCGCCGCCAGAAGGAACACCAGGGCCATCCGTGACCAACTGGCCATTCACCGCAAAGGCAGAACCAGTACCGGTCCCCAGGGTAATGCCAATGACGCGTGCGAATCCCCGCGCCGCGCCGGTCCCGATTTCCCCCAGCAGGTAAGCGTCGGCATCATTCAGGAAACTCACCTGGCAGGGCTGCCATCTGAAGATTCCAGCCAGCGCCTGACGCAGATCGAAACCGTAGAGGTAAGGCAGCTTGTGGCGCATGAGGCTGATGCCGGCGAGAAAATCAAAGGGGCCGGGAAAGGCCAGCGTTGCCCCTGCTGGCGGATTGAATCCGGCCGACGCCGCGACACCTAAAGTATGCAAGAGGTCGATGAAGGCGTCGCTGGATTGCTCTGTGGGATAACTGGCGCGGACGACTGGTTCGAGGCGAAGGTCGCGTCCCAGGCAGACGGCGGCGGAAACATGGCTGCCGCCAACGTCATAAACCAGGACCGGAGATTCTGAAAGATCGGCCATCTGCTCCTCGCGGCACTCTCGATGATAGCGTTCCCATCGTAAATTCTATTTTAATGATTTCCCCGGCAAGCGCAAGGTCCAGATTTGATATTCGAAAGGAGAATCATCCAAAATGGCACCAGAGGCGTCGATTCGGCAATCCGGTCCCGTCGAATCGACGCCAGCCTTCGGCTTCAATCAAACTGCCGAATGAATCAGGACAACAATGGATGATAACGTTATTTTCTGCGCAGATTAGTGGATGATCACCGGTGTGCGGTGCTTGCAGCCGCAGGAGCGGCGCAGCACAATCTCGACGGGCAAGATAATCCGGTTGCCGGTGTGGGAGGTTTCATTGCGCATGATGCGGTCGAAGAGCAGGTTGGTCGCCACCCGCCCCATCTCCAGCGAGGGTTGGCGAACAACCGTCACCGGAGGCGTGGTGAATTCCGCCATGTCGAAGTCATCAAATCCGGCAAGGGCGAGATCGATCGGAATCCTGATCCCCAGGCGCATGGTAGAACTTAAAATAAAACGCGTCACCAACGTATTTGAAGTAAAGACTGCCGTGGGAGCATTTGCTCCTTTGAGTTTTTCACTCAAAGCCTGTGTGGTTTCTTCCTCTGTTTCGCAGCCGAAGAATGCGTCCTCCTTGAGGCCCGCATCCTGCAGTGCGCGGCGATAGCCCAGGAAGCGCGCATTAATGGTAAACAGGCTTCGGCTGAGTCCCATAAAGGCGATGCGCTTGTGCCCGTGCTCGATCAGATGCTCGACAACACGCCGCGCTCCAGCGGTGTTCTGTACCAGAACCACATCGATTGCCGGGTCAGGAAGGGGGCGGTCAAAGGCCACAACCGGAGTTTTACCAAACAGGCTCAATGTAAGTCGGGTCTCGCGAAATTTGGAGGGAATGACCATCAAGCCGTCTACGTGGCGCTCCAGCATCTGTTCCGCATCGGCATATTCCACCTCGGGGTCTTCATCCGATGTGGTAATAATCACCGAATAGCCGTGCTGCTTGGCGACCATTGTTACCGCATGGGCGCAATTGGCAAAAAAAGGATCGTAAAGATAAGGAAGAATCAAGCCGATGGTATGGCTGCGTTGACCACGGAAGGCGCGCGCCAGCGCATTGGGGCGATATTTCAACTGTTCGATCGCCGTTTGCACCCGTTTTGCCGTCTCTGCCGAGACGCTCACCGTTCCGCTGAGCACGCGCGAAACAGTCATGGTGCCCACGCCTGCCAGCCGTGCAACGTCGCTCATGGTAGGTTTCCGCGGCACAACCGGCATTGCATCCTTGTGTTTCGCGCCAGGTGTGGATTGACTTCCAGGCAGTTTGAACAATTCGATCACTCCTTTAACAGTTTACTTTAGAAACCCCAGCTAAGGATCTTTCTGTTCTTTATGTTGAGCGCTCGCTTAATCAATATTTCGATCAAAGCGAGATGAGGCTACGGGAGGAATTGCGCTGTTTGCTCTGCGATTTCTTCCATTTTGGAATTGCTTCCAGTGAGCAGGATCGTTTTCCGGAGAGCCGTTTTTGAATCCTGAAATCTGTATCTCGGGTACACTGTGGAGTGGCCTCGATAACTTACAAACAGTTCAGATCGTTTTCGATAAGAACCTCCTGCAGGCTGCTGGCCACACTGCGCCGCGAACGAAACAGAGCCGTTTGACGCCGGGATTTGACAAGCCTCCGCCCATCGCCGTGTAATGGAAGTGCTGGTTGTGGTGAAGGAGTTCACCCTTAACCGCTGTCCCCTCCTTGGCCGGACAGATGATGACTCCTGACAGGGGAATCCTGTTGCGGAGTTGTGTCGCGGCGCGGTCCCTGAGTGCAATTATGATGGAACAAGGAGATCGCCTTGCAGAAATACCTTCTCATCGCCTTGGGCGGCGCACTGGGTTCGATTGCCCGCTACTGGGTCGGCTCGACAGTGGCCGAACGGATGGGGACGCGCTTTCCCTTCGGCACCTTCCTCATCAACCTCAGCGCCTGCCTCATCATCGGTTTTTCGATCACCTATTTGGGCAAGCGGGTAGGGATGAATCCGGCCTGGCGCTACCTGATTCCAGTCGGCTTTGTCGGCGCGTACAGCACCTTTTCCACCTACGAGTGGGAGACGCTTTCGACGCTGCGCTCGGGAGCCTTTGCGCTGGCGTCACTTTACGCTCTGGGCAGCCTGATTCTGGGGCTGGTGGCCGTCTGGATCGGCGCAGCGCTGGCCGAGGCCGTCTCATAGCCGCAAAAAACTGATCTTGCGTATTTGCGTTAGAATCCTCGTTGAGCTGTAGTGGAGGCAGAGATGTTGCAAAGCGGAAAGGCCGTCAAAGTTACCCTCTATCTGAGCGATGGAGCCAAGCACCACCACGTTCCGGTCTACAGCAGCATTCTCGACTTCCTCTTTCACAGCGGGATCGCCGGCGCAACCGTGCTCAAGGGCGTGGCCGGCTTCGGCGCGGCCCATCGCATCCACGCCACGCACATCCTGGAGATCTCCGACCACCTTCCCATTCGCATCGAGTTCATTGAACGCCGCGAGAAGGTGGATGCAATTTTGCCGGAGTTGGAGAAACTCGCCGGCTCCGGCCTGATTGAAGTGCAGGAGACGACGGTGATCGTTCCCGCCAAAGGATAGCTGGAGGCTGCGCGCCTCTCCGACTGAGGTGATTTGCCAGGAATTCCGCGCGGTGAGCACTCAAACACCGCTATCTCCGCTATTTCCGCTAACTCCCTAACACCGCTACCTCCGCTATCACCGCTATCTCTCCGAGGTGAAAGGCGAAGCCGGCAGTCCCTCGCCGTTGTACAGGTTGCACTGCGGGCTGTTGGCCCAGCCATAACGGACTTGGGTCGGCTCAGGAACTGCCGGACTGGAAGCCACGACGGTTGCGCCTTCGATTTTGGCGGTGGCGGGCGCAAAGACGCCGTCGGCTCCGCTGACCTCGAAGCTGGTCAGTTCGCCGCCTTTGGCCGTCAGCGCCTTGGCGTGATCGAACCACACGCGGATCGCGTTGCCTTCCGGCGTCGCCATGCGGAAGAGCGGGCCGGAGTATTCGATCTTCTCTCCATAACTGACCGCCCGCGCCGCCCGCGCCAGACGCAGGCCCACATCCTGCTTGTTGGTCGGGTGTACATTGTCCGGATCGCCGAGGTCGATGGTTACGGCCATGGCGGTGTTGGCTACGTCGAGCGTCTTCAACTGTTGATTGCGCAGCGTGGCCCAATCCTCGATGGACGTGGATTTGAAGTTCGCAATCTGCACATAGAGGAAGGGAAAATCTCCCTCGCCCCACTGACGGCGCCAATCTTCAATCAGCGTGCGGAAGAGGCGGTGATAAAGCTCCGGCCGTCGCTCGACGATGCTGTTGCTCTCGCCCTGATACCAAATCACGCCGCGGAGGGGCAGGCGCGTGAGCGGCGCGATCATGCCGTTATAGATCTGGCCGGGCGTCCAAAAGACCAGCGGCGCCGTCCAGGAAAATTGCGGCTCCGGCTTGCCGGCGGCCTTGGCCTCGTCGCGCAGCTTCTGGCGGCGGCCCTCCTCAAGCAGAGCGGTAGACTGGCGGTCGTCCATCCGCCCCTGCGAGAAGAAATACGGCGCCAGCGAAGCATCCTCGCCGAGCGCGGCCAAGCGCGTCCATGACTCGGCCATGGTGCCTCCCCAGGAGGAGTCGATCACGCCCACCGGAACCTGTTCGCGCTCCGCTATCTCGCGGGCAAAGTACCAAGCGACAGCGGAAAAATCCTTGGCGGTCTCCGGCAAGGAGGCAGTCCAGCCATCCGTCACTACGTCGTCCTGGGCGTACTCGGCGGCGTGCGGCTGGATGAGCAGCAAACGAATCCGCGGATTGGCTGCATGGGGCAGGTCCGCGGCGGCCGTTTTGGCCTGATGCATCCTGAACTCCATATTGGATTGCCCGGAGGCCAGCCATACATCGCCCACCAGCACGTCGTCCAGCGTGATGGTTTGGGCAGTTGCGCCTTGTACCGTCATCTGAAATGGCCCGCCGGCAGCGCCCGGGTTAAGGTAAACGCTCCAGCGGCCCAGGTCGCCGGCCTTGGTCGTGCGGTTTTCATCGCGAAAGCTCACGCGCACCTCTTCTCCCGGCGCGGCCATCCCCCAGACGTGTACCGGCAGGTCGCGCTGCACCACCATGTGGCTGGTAAGAATTTTGGGAAGAGTCACTTGCGCGCTCGCCGCGGCGCAGCACAGCAGCAGAAGAAGCAGAATTCGCAGTTTCAAGAGAAGCCTCGCTGAAAGCTAAGATAACGATACCAGAGTAAATGATGGGGCGCCTTGGCCCGGCCTCCGCATCTTTTTAGAGATTATTCGCAACTATTTCCGGAAAACCGTGTCAAAATGAGCAAAAGAGAACACTTCTCGCGCCGGAATCCGGCCGGGAAGGGAAGCTGCCCCCCCCCAGAGCAGCCTGAGTCGCATCCTTGCAATTGTGCAGTACATTTCCCGGTAGCGGGGCATACTGAAAGGACGTCACTGTACTTGAACACGGAGGACCGATGCTCTCAACGCGAAAGCTGCGCATAACTGCATTTGCTCTCATCCTCTTACCCCTGATGGCCTTGCACTCTGTTCGTTGCTCGGCGCAGGCCGCCCTGCTGATGGAAGAGCCGTATGGCTTCTTCGGCTCGGTCAACCCAACCGGCCACAACGCCGTTTATTTTCAGCGCATCTGTACGGATACGCCGGTCAAGCTGCGTCGTTGCCAGCCTGGCGAACTGGGCGCGGTCATCTCCCGCTATGAGGGCATCGACGGTTACGACTGGATCGCGATTCCGCTGCTGCCTTACCTTTATTCCGTCGAAAACGTCTCCGAGGTTCCCGCGCGCGCTGACCGCGAAATGGTCCATCGGCTCCGCGACCGCTATCGCGAGGCGCATCTGCTCAGCCTGGGCGACAACCTGCCTGCCGGCGGCTTTACGCATGGCGGATGGAAGCAACTGGTGGGTGTCTCCTATGAGCGGCGCATCTATGCCTTCCGTTTTGAGACCAGCGCCGAGCAGGATGACGACTTCATTGCGCGGATGAACGGCGGCGAGAATCAATCGCACTTCCGCCTGCTCACCAACAACTGCTCGGATTTTGCGCGCTTCATTCTCAATCTGTACTATCCCCGCACCTTCCGCCGCAGCATCTTTCCCGACGCGGGCATGACCACCCCCAAGCAGATCGCCTACAAATTGGAGCGCTATGCCCGCAAGCACCCCGAAACGCAACTGACCATCTTCGAGATTCCGCAGATTCCCGGCTATCGACGCATGAGCCACTCCAACAAAAGCGTCTCCGAGTCGCTGGTCACCACCGGTTGGGCCATCCCCATCGTCTTGGCAAACCCCTATCTGGCAGGAGGCCTCTTCGTGGACTACATGGTGCGCGGCCGCTATCATCTGATCCCCAAGCATCCGCAACTTCTTCGTCCGGAGAATTTATCGCCATTGACAGCGGCAGCGGGCAGCGTGCAGAATCCCCTGAGCGCCAGTCTGCAGGCCTCCGGCGCCGCTGCGGAAGGCTCCGCCCAAGATGGCGGAACGGAGACAGCCAACTTCGGCCTCAAAGAAATGAAGGTTGCGCATGAATAAATCCTCCGAGCAGAACCTCAAGAATCACGGGCGGCTCGATCCCCCCTTTCACATCGTGCTGTTCTTTATCCTGGTGGCCAACCTGATCTTCTCCGTCATTCACATGATTCGCCATCGGGAGGACGCCTACTTCGCCGGCCCCTGGTTCGTGGTGCTCTCGATTGCGGCCTTCATCCCCTTCATCAAGCTGCGCACCTATCCGCTCAAGGTGCAAGACCGCGTCATCCGGCTGGAAGAGCGGATGCGCCTGCAGGCTCTGGCGCCCACGGAATGGCACTCCCAGATCTACAATCTCACCGAAGATCAGTTGATTGGCCTGCGCTTTGCCGCCGATGACGAGGTGGTCTCGCTGGCCAAGCAGGCCCTGGAGCATAACCTGACCCGCAAGCAGATTAAAGAGCGCATCAAAAGCTGGCGCGCCGACAACTGGCGCATCTGAGGATCGATCGAAGAACCTGCTTTTGAGCAGGAAGGGCTGAAATGGGTGGGACACCACGGAGTCCGGCGGGGGGCGCACCCTTGAACATGCTGCGGAAAAACTCAATTCAGGCAGGTTTTGTAACAAGGGCACGGCTTTACAGGCTACGGAAAAACTCAATTCAGGCAGGTTTTGTAACAAGGGCACGACTTTAGTCGGGCCGCAAGACGCTGATAATAAAGGATGGGCTTTAGCCCCTGCGGGATGTTTTTCTCGGGTTTCACTCAAATTCAGCCCTTTTTCCGCGGCCTCTTCAGTCGTGCCCTTTCAAAACCTCACTTTCACCTCGTACTTTTATGGCTGATTGCTCTTGACCGGCACTGCCTGTAAAACAAAAGGTTGAGAGAGACTGGAGAGCACGGGCTTGAGATCCTTCATGGTTGCATCCAGTTCTGTCAACAGACCGGCCAGCTTGGAATCCCCCAATGCAGCCATGGCCGTTTGCAGAGTTGCCTGGGATTGGAGAACCTGCTCGGTGACCTTTCCCAGATCACTCAAGGCCGCGCCGGCGCGGATGGCATCGGCGGCGTACGCGGGTAGGGCTTGGCTGGATTCAAGAAAAACCTGCTGAGTCAATTCCCGATGCTTTGCGGTTGCCTCATGAAGCGCCTCCGTCACAGAGCCGATCTGCGTGCAAATCCCTCCGCTGACCTGTTGCAAAGAATCCACGACGGTTTGTGTGGAATCCTTTATGTCGGCGCTGTACGCTTGCATGCCCTGCACGGCATCTCCCAGCATCTTCTCCAGCAAGGCTCTTTGTGCGGAGACGGTCTCCGCCATCTGAAGAGCTATGGCCGCTGTGCCGCTCTCGAATGCCTGAACGACGCTGAGCGATGAGCTTTCGACGGATTTCTGCAAGGATTGCAGTTCGGCAAGATAGCTCTCGTGGCTTTCTTCCCAGCCGTCCATCCGCTTCTGGCTCGCGGCGTCGCTCTCTTCCAACACGCTTGGCGTGGTCTCGACGATGGCAGCGGTTGGAAGGGCGGAGCTTGGAGGCTCCTGCTCGGGCGCGACGCGTTGCAGTTCGGGCAGGAAGTCTTCCACAAGGCTGCGTCCGATTCTGGCGTAGAGCCGCTCTTCGCGTGTCTGCAAGCCAGAGGCGAAGAGCACGAGTATGAACGAGGCGAGAAGGCCTTCCAGGAGAATCAGGAAGGCGAAAGAGGCTCCATTGGCGAGGCCGAGAAGGCCCAGAGCGGGAGTGGCCCAAGTAAAGATGCGCAGCAGGCTGTAAGCGCGCTGCGTTTCAATTTGGTCGGAGAGGATTTGCGGATCGACGGCGAGTTGGGCGTTTTTCAGGCTGGGTCGGATGATCCACTGTTGCAGAACGATCCGGACCCGGCGCAGCAGAGGGCTGTAGGGAACACGTTCATCTTTGAGCGCATCGCTGAGGCCTGTCACGCCATGCGAACGCAAGCCATCCACCAGAGCAGGGAGCAGTTTCAGTCCGCTGAGCCGGTCAATCGCCGTCAGGCGCTTGCGCCGATTCAGCCCCAGCAGGATTCCCCACAAAAACAGGCAAAGAATCACGGCGGGAAGGGCAGCGGCGGGCGTATGAGGATCAAAGATGGCGCGGATAGGGTTGCCTTTGGGGACCAGAACTCCCAAGGCGGCCGCGAAGACGATGCCGAGGAGTATGCCAAGAGAGGCCGCTCGCTTCCTTTGGCCCGCCTCGGATTTGACCAACACGGGCGGTATCTCCAGCGGCAGGGGGAGCAGGAGTGGCTCGGTCTCAGACTCTGATTCCGGCTCCTGATCAAGTTCCGGTACTGGATTTCTGGGCGCAACAAAGGTTGCCGTGGCTCTGGAGGATGCAGGATCATCCTGCCACAATTTGAACTCCGGATCGGCCGTCAACGCTACCCTCTCCTTGACCGCTTCGCATACAGCATCAAGATCGTGCTCCAGTGTGACCAGCCATGAGCCGGAGGAGCCAGGGACGGGAAGAGACGTGACAAAAGTCCAGCCCGCGGCCAGTTCGCTACCCACCAAGGATCTGAGCCGCTTCAGCACGGCCTGCGTATCGACGCCGGCTCCTTGCTTCTGTACTCTCAAAGGAGTGTAAAGAACGTGAATTTGCGACATGAGCCCCTCTCACCACTGACTACTGAATCATATCGGCAACTTTCTGATTCCAATCATTCGATGCGAGGCTGGCGGGAGCCCCAATCTTTTGAAGCAAATTCGCGCGTTGACTACCGTTTCAGGGGAATCGCCAATCGGCGAGTTGGCGGGATTCTCCACCCCAAGTGTGAGGCAGATCACACCAGAAGCGTCTATGATGGGGGAAGAATTGTTTCGCCAGTGGCCGGTGTGTGGCGGGCTGCGTGCGAAAATCATTCTGGAGCTGTTTTGGAGTCCTGATGGCATTATTCGGCAGTTTTTCACTCTTGATCGCGTTGGCGCTGGCCGCTTGGAACCTGTTGGCGGGGGCGCTGGCGCTGCGGTTGATTGCGACCGGGCAGCCCACCGCTGTTTCGCCGGAGCGGCTGGCGGACACGGCGCGGCGGGCCGGGATCGCCGGCTTTTGGGCGGTGACGGCGGCGGCTTTTGCGCTGATCTGGTCGGTCTTTACGAATGATTTTTCAATCACCTACATCATGGAGCACTCCAACCGCGCGCTGCCGGGGCCGTACAAGTTTTCCGCTCTCTGGTCCGGGCAGGAGGGGTCGCTGCTGCTGTGGGCGTGGCTGCTGGGGGCGTACGGCTTTGTGCTGCGCCTGACGCACAAAAAAGACGTGAAGCTGTACGCCTATGCGGGCGTAATTCTGGCGGGAATTCAGGCCTTTTTCTTGGCTGTGCTGTGCTTTGCCGCGCCGCCGTTTGCGTTGATGAAGGGCGCGATCCCCGACGACGGCAATGGGCTGAATCCGCTCTTGCAGTACCCGGAAATGGTGATTCATCCGCCCATGCTCTACCTGGGCTATGTGGGCTTCTCCATTCCCTTCGCCTTTGCGCTGGGCGCGCTGATGATGCGCTATCCGGGCGAAAAGTGGATCAGAATCACGCGCGTGTGGACGCTGGTGACCTGGCTCTTTCTCTCCTTCGGAATCATTTTGGGGATGCACTGGGCCTACGCCGTGCTGGGCTGGGGCGGCTACTGGGGCTGGGACCCGGTGGAGATTGCCAGCCTGATGCCCTGGCTGACCGCGACCGCCTTTCTGCACTCGGTGATGATGCAGGAGAAGAAAGGCATGATGAAGAGCTGGAATGTGTGGCTGATCTTCACCACCTTCCTGCTGACCATGCTGGGCACGCTGCTGACCCGCGCCGGCCTGGTGAGTTCCGTACACGCCTTCGCGCAATCGTCGATCGGCTACTGGTTCATGGCCTTTATGGGGATTGTGCTGGCGGTTTGCCTCTTCACCTACATTTTGCAGCACAGCCACTTGCGCAGCGATCACGATCTGGAGTCGCTGGTCAGCCGAGAGTCCAGCTTCCTGTTCAATAATCTGGTGCTGCTGGCGTTGTGCTTCGTGATTCTGTGGGGCGCGCTCTTCCCCATTCTGAGCGAGTACGTGGTGGGCAGCAAGGTTACGGTGGGCGCGCCGTTTTATAACAACGTTGCCATCCCGATTGGGCTATTTCTGCTGCTGCTGACCGGCGTGGGGCCGCTGTTGCCTTGGCGGTCTACCTCGATGAGGGCCATCAGGCGCAACTTTATTCTTCCGTCGATTGCGCTGTGGGCGATGGTTGCAGTTTGCTTTGCCGTGGGCATACGGCCGTGGAAGGACGGCGCGCTGGATAACGGCAACCTGTATGCGCTGGTGGCCTTTGCCCTTTCGGCGGCCGTGCTGACGGCAATTCTCTCCGAGTTTCTGCGCGGGGCGGGGGTGATTGCGCGGCAGGGCGGGCGGAATTTCTTTGTCGCGATGTACCTGCTGGTCCGGCGCAATACGCGGCGCTATGGCGGCTATATTGTGCACGTCGGCATTGTCATCATGGTGATTGGATTCGCCGGGGCGGCCTTCAATCGCAACGTGGAAGGCGAGATGGCGCTGCACGACAAGCTGAATCTCAGCCCCTACACGCTGGAGTGCGTGGGCTTCACCCAGGAGTCGAACGCCAACTACGATTCTGAGTATGCGTTGATGGATGTTTACGAGAACGGCGCGAAGCGCTTCCAGATGACGCCCGAGAAACGGGTTTATCTGGTCAGCGGACAGCCGCAGACGATGGTGGCGATTCATTCGGCCATCTCCGGCAACGATTTGTATGTCGTTTATGAAGGGACGAATCCCGACACTGGCCAGCCGATCATCAAGGCCATTCTGAATCCGCTGGTGAACTGGATTTGGGCCGGGTTTGCGTTGCTGTTCTGGGGCACGGTGATTGCGCTGGTTCCCAGCCAGAAGCCGGCGCAGAAGGGAGGGCAGGCATGAGGGATTTTCCAGGTGTGCAGAGGAAAACTACCGCAGAAGACAAACAGGCTGCTGTAGAACTCGACAACAGGCTGTCTGGTAACCAAAGCACGATTTTTCAGGCTGCGAAAATAATCTATAACAGACTGTTTTGTAACAAGGGCACGACTTTAGTCGGGCCGCAAAAGGCTGATAAAAAACTTTGGGCTTTAGCCCCTGCCCTCGGAAGAAACAAACGTGAACCAGGAGGTCCACGCTACAGCCGTTCAGGAGACCGGCTCTACAATTTGATAAAAGTTTTGCAAGCCGGCGCGCTGGCCGTGGCCGTATGCTTCTCGGTGGGCGCGACCGGCGCGGGCGAGCGCTACAACAACCTGAATCACCGCCTGATGTGTACCTGTGGCTGCGCGGAGATTCTGGGCGAGTGCAACCATGTGGGCTGCCAGAACTCGACCGAGGAGCTGAGCCTGCTCCGCGCGGGGCTGGCGGCGGGCAAAAGCGACCAGGAGATTCTGGACAGCTTCGTCGCCAAGTACGGAGCTGTGGTGCTGGCCGCGCCCAGCAAGGCAGGCTTCGATCTGGTGGCGTGGATTGCGCCCTTTGCGGTCTTTGCCGCGGCGCTCTTGGGGACGATTCTGCTGGTGCGGCGCTGGAGCTTCGGCAAGACGCAGAGTTCGGCGCAGGCCGCCGATCCGGCAATGGATGCGATGCGCGAGAAGATTCGCCGCGAGACGGACGGCGAGTAGGGATTAAGGGACCAATGGACTAAGGGACCAAGGGACCATGGGACTAAGGGAATAAGGGAATAAGGGACCAAGGGAACAGGGGACGGTAATCAAGAGCTGAGGAAAGACTCGATCATGGCCTGTTTTGTAATAAGGGCACGACTTTAGTCGGGCCGCAAAAGCTGGTAAATAACGTTGGGCTTTAGCCCCTGCGGGATGGTTTTCTGCTTTTTTGAGTTTTATCACGAATTGTTCTGGAGGTTACTACGTTATGACGCCGACGATAGGATTGATTTGTAGTGGACTACTGGCGATTGCGCTCTTTGTTTACACCTTCTGGCCGGAGAATGTCTTTGCCAGCCAGAGGCAGAAGACGCGGCTGGATTACCTGCTGGAGCGTAAAGAGCAACTTTACGAGAATCTGCGCGATTTGAACTTCGAATTCAAGGCGGGCAAGTATCCTGAAGAGGATTTTCACGCGCAGCGCGCGCAGTTGGAGAACGAGACGGCGCAGCTACTGAGCGAGATCGAGTTGTTGCGGCAGATTTGAGGGCGGATTCCCCGGTCTCAAAATCGAGACCCCGGGCACCCAGCTTTACTGAAGGTTTGAATTTCAAATTGCACTGTCATCCTGAGCGAGCGAAGCGAGTCGAAGGACCTGCGGTCGTTTTTGCTCTTTTGTCGAACGAACCGGGATGCACTCCCAGAAAATTTACGCGAGTATGAGAATGACAGGAACCATCTTTCGCACGGTTGCCGCGGGCTTGCTGCTTGCCGGCTCGATGGCGCAGGCCGCTACCCTCACCGGCACGGTGACCGACAAGACGACCGGCAAGCCCGCCGCGGGCGACACCGTGGTGTTGGTGAACCCGATGGCCGGGATGAGCGAGGAAGCGCAAGCCACCACCGACGCCCACGGGCATTTTTCGCTGCAAAAGAAGAGTGACGGTCCGGCGTTGCTGCGCGCCACGCATCAGGGCGCGGATTACTTCATTGAAGCGCCGCGCGACGGCGGGCCGGCCGAGATCCCGGTCTACGACGTGGCTGCGAAGGTCGATGGCGTGGGCATTGACGAGGACGTGATCGGCGTGGTCGAGACGACCGGCGGGCAGCTTCGCGTGGTGGAGCGTTACGCTATACATAACTCGAGCGCACCGGCCCGGACGCAGTGGACGCCGCGCAGTTTCCGCGTGGTGCTGCCGGAGGATGCCGTGGTGGATGGCGTCAGCGGACAGCGCCCCGGCGGACTGCCGACCACCGTCAAGCTGGACCCGGACGGACCCAAGGGCCATTATTCCTTCAACTTTCCCCTCGAGCCGGACGCGGGCGAAAAAGGCACGCTCTTCCAGATTGAATACAGCCTGCCCTATAGCGGCAAGCTGACCTTCCATCCGCAAGTTTCGATCCCCGCCAAGACAGTCTGGGTGATGATGCCCAAGAGCATGACCTTTGCCGCCGGCGCGGACTCGGTCTTCCAGTCTTCACCGCAAGATCCCGGCTTTGCAACGTATGTCAGCAAGAACGCCGTTCCCGGCAAAGCGCTGGAGTTCACCGTCTCCGGCGTCGGCTCGCTGCCGCGCGACGACCAGAGCGGACAACAGCAGCAGGCCGGCTCCGGGATGGGCGCGCAGGGCGGCGGCGATGCGTCCGACACGAGCAATCCCGGCACGCGGCCGGGCGGCGGCATCGGCGCGCCGATCGATACCCCCGACCCGCTCTCAAAGTACAAATGGTGGATTTTGGGTGGACTGGCGCTGTTGATGGTGGCGGCGGCGGCCTTCCTGCTGCGCAAGCCGGCCCCGGGAGCGGTGGTGAATCCCGGCGTGGCGCAGGCGGTTGCGGCTCCGGCGGCAAAAGGCGCGTCCTTGCTGAATACTCTGAAAGATGAGCTCTTCGCGCTGGAGAGCGAGCGGATTGCTGGGACGCTTTCGGTGGCGGAATACGAGGAGACCAAGGCCGCGCTGGAGACGGTGCTGAAGAGGGCGTTGAAGAGACAGTGATCAGTGAACAGTTTTATTGTTGCGAAACGAGCGGTTTCTTCTTTGAATTAGTGCTTGACAAATTGCATTCCTCGACGACAATTTCGTTTGACCACTGACCACTGACCACTGACCACTGACCACTGACCACTGACCACTGAC
>CAYVGW010000015.1:0-44389 GCA_964450895.1 uncultured Occallatibacter sp.
CTCTCTGGCTACCGGGACAGCCGCCAACGTCAACTTCATCGCTATCGGCACCACCGCTTCCGGCGCCACCGTCAACATGACCACGGTGCCCTACACCGTTCCTGGAAGTTCACCGGCCGTAGTCGTACCTGTAGCGATGTGGAATTCCAGCAATCCCAGCGTGGCCAACTTTGCCTCAGCCACAGGCGGGGTAGCCACGCCCAAGAGTTCCGGCGCGACGGCCATCACGGCTATCGTCACGAATCCTGACGGAACCGTCGTGACCGGCACCGCCGCCTACACCGTCAATGTGCCCGCCGTCACCGAGCCATACGTCTCGCTGGCCATCGTTCCGGCCTCGCAGTCGCTGACCACCGTTGGTCAGCAGGCTAAATTCATTGCCATCGGAACCACAGGCACGGGTTCCACGGTGGACCTGACCAGTCTGGCCACCTGGAGCAGCAGCGACGCTAACTCCAAGATCGTCTCTCAAGTCGGAAGCACGAATGTCTTCTCCGCGGTTGCGAATGGCGTCGTCGCGGTTACCGCTAAATTCAACAACTCTGTCGCCAACGGCAACTCCTCTGACCTGACCTCTGTTTCAGCCAGCGCGGCTATCTCTGTGAACATAGGCGCGACAGAGCCGCTGCTTTCCCTGTCGATCCTGCCCAACTCCCAGGCAGTTGCGGGAATCGGGCAACTGCCCACTCAATTCCTCGCCATCGGCGACTTCTCCGCTTCGTCTTCCACGCCCGGAAGCCAGAACATGACGAACGTCTCCTCGTACACGGTCAACTGGTACTCGAGCAACCCCTCGGTGGCCACCATTGGAAAGACCACCGGCTTGGTCACCGCCGTGGGCCAGGGAACAACAGCTATCACCGCAGTCGCCACAAACATTGCCGACAACAGCGGCGCTACAGCTTCGGCAACCTTCACCGTCACCGGAGCGGCCGTTGAGCCAGTCTCCGCGCTTGCCCTCTTCCCCGGCTCCCCGTCGATCACCATGCCTGTGGTCGGATCATCTACCCCGGCTACGGTTAACTTCATCGCCATCGGAACCAACGGAAGTACCGGCCTGCAGACCAACGTCAACTCACTGGTTCAATGGTCCTCGACCAATCCGCAGGTTGCTACCGTCGATAGCACCGGTTTGGCCACCGCCGTCAGTGCTGGAACAACCACTATCACCGTCACCTATACGAATCCCTCCAGCGCCGGATCGGGTATCGTGACGGCCTCCACAACGCTGACAGTTGCGGCTGCTCCAGTTATCGCCGAGCCGTTGGTTGGGCTTAACATCCTGCCTACAACTCCCGCGCCCTCGGTTGCCTCGCCCGGCCTCACCTACCAGTTAACGGCCATTGGAACATTCTCCTTGGCTCCGTTCACGCAGAACCTGACTTCCAACACCACCACCTACCCGATTCGCTGGACCTCCAGCAACAAAGCAGTAGCTACGGTTGGTAGCCCGGAACAGGCCGGCACCACACCGGGCTTGGTTACGGCCACCGGTCAAGGCACAGCCGCAATTATAGCGATTGCTACAAACACCGATGGAACACTCGTGACTGCTTCGGTGCCCTTCCAAGTGGTGAATGGACCCAGCGAGCAGATTTCATCGCTGAACATTTATCCAGGCACGATGTCTTTAGGGGCTACGGGGCAAACCGGTCAACTCATTGCCATCGGCATCTCTGGAATCACCGGTCTCAGCCAGGATGTGACTAATTCGTCGTCGCTCCAGTGGACCTCCTCCGTTCCGAGCATCGCCACCGTCTCAACAAATCCGACCGTTCCTGCCGGACTTGTTACCGGGAAGAGTCCTGGTACAACCGCTATCACGGCCAAATGGACGAACTCCGCATCGAGTGTGGTGACGGCTCAAGCCAACGTTACGGTTACTTTGACGGCGCAGCCAGAGCCTTTGCTCTCCATTACACTTGTACCAACTTCGATTGTCATGGAGAATTTGAATCTGACCGGACAGTTTTTGGCCTTCGGCACCTTCTCCACTGATCCCACTCTGATGGACATCACCAACGGCTTTTCTCACAGCGGCTTCACCGGCTTGGTTCCCGTCACCTGGTCCTCTAGCGAACCAGACATCTTCCCCGTTAGTCAAACTGGCATCAACGGAGCACCCGGCGGAGTCGCAACTGCTTGGGGAACAGGAGCTGCGGCAATCACGGTTGAGGCAGTGAATCCTGACAGCACTGTAGTGACAGGCGCAGCGACCTTCGGTTGCACCCCGCCTAATCCTATTAATCCTTGCACAGCCGCTGCTGCGCTCCCAGTGTCGACCTTGACTATTTACAACGCCGGTCAAAACCTAACCGACTGGCTGATTACAGCTCCCTCCGCCACGGGTACGCCGGATGTCATCCACTGCGGACCGGCATCGGTGACTGCCGGTTTGGGGAACTCGGTCTGCTACTCGAATTATCCGTCAGGCACTGTATTGACTTTGACCGTGCCTGCCAATTCCGGCAACTTCGGTGGGTGGTCCTCGAACTGCACTCCGGTTGGACTGGTCACGCAACACGGGATCAATCAATGTCAAGTCACTTTAACTGCCAGCGACATCGTGGCGGCGATTATCAACTGATCATGAACCATCAACAGCAAAAAGCCGCCCTCCGGGGCGGCTTTGCTGTGTTGGGACAAATTATTTGAACTCAGCCGCTCTAGCGCACGCTGATATCCCCGTCCACATCCACCATCAAGTCGTCTCCCTGCGTGTGCATCGAGTGGACAATCAGCCGGTCCAGGGTCACCTTGAAGCCGGTGGCTGCGGTTGCGCCGGTCAGCGACTGGCGCAAAAGATCAGCGGCATTGATCTTCATGCTGGATGGGAGCTGGCGGCTTAGAAAGGGCGTGAGCAGAAAGTTCAGCTCCTTCTGATCCATCACCTTGTCCAGCTTGGCATCGCGGAAGCCGATCGTCTCGCCCTCGCCGACCGGAGCCAGGGAAACCTCGGAGGCGGTATTCAAGGAGATTCCCACACAGGAGCTGCCGAAGCCTTTGCCCAGCTTGGCATGAACCTTGAGCACCACCACCACGCGCTCCCCGGTAAAGCTGAGCTGCGCGTCATCGGCATAGACGTAGCAGGCGGACTTCTCGCTGCCCTTGAGGTAATAACGGCCCTCGGGAGCGCTGAAGAGCTGCTGTTTGAGGGTTCGCTGCATCACGTCGCGGCTCACCTTGAGTTCGACGGCGCGGGAAGGCGCCACTGCGCCGGCCAGGAGCAGAAGACCGCCCGCCAGCATTCGCCAGGATGTTGTCATAGAACTATCGTCCCATCCGAGGGCCATTGAACGCCAGTTTTCCCAAAAAACCTGTAGCGCCGGCCTCCTGGCCGGCTGTCGCGTGGACCTCCCGGTCCATGCCGCACTCTGCACCAAAAGAAAATGCCTAAACGTTCACCGGCGCTTTGACCTCCGGCCAATAGCGGAAGTTGCGGAAGGCGGCCTGACCGGAACCGCAAGCGTAGACGGCGGGACGGAGATCGAGGAAGCCGCCCAGCACATTGTGTTGCAGGCCGGAGACCTCCGCCGAGCTTTCGGTCTTGCGCCACGGCTGGCCGGGAAGGCGATAGTAGAAATCCACCTCCTGGCGGTCGTTGACCACGCGGAAGGTGGCGCGGGCGGCTCCCTTCTCCGTGCGGTTTTTCCAGGAACCGTTGGGAATTCTGATCTCGATTCCTCCCGGCGCAATGCAGATGGCGGCAACGTGGGTGGGATCGTAAAAGAGCGCCAGTCCGGCTTCGCAGCCGGAGGCAGCTTCGATGTCGATCTCTACCGTATAGGAGTGGCCTCCGACGGGAGTGGTGAGGGCGCTGGAGTCGGCCAGCGATGCGCCGCGCGCCTGCAGGATGAGCGCGCCGCTGCCGGTGGAGAAGCGCGCCGGTTCCCAGGCCCGCCAGAAGGCCCACTGGAGGCCGAGTTCAGGGCTGGTGAAGTCGTCGGAGGGATCGGCGAAGGGCCGCTGGCTTGCGCCGGGGACGGGCATGGGAATCGCCGCATCCGCCGTGACGCCGTCCGGAATGCGGAACCAGCCGTCGGGAGTCCACTCGACGGGCAGCAGCAGGAGCTGGCGTCCCAGGCTGCGATAGCCGTTTTCATAGGAGTGGACGGTGATGTACCAGCGGCCATCGGGCGTATCGACCAGGCGCCCATGGCCCAGGCTGAGCCAGCGGTCGTCGCGGCTGGGAGTATGGACGACGGGATTGTAGGGCGAGTACTCCCAGGGACCGTCGGCGTGGCGGCTGCGGGCGGAGACAACGGCGTGGCTGGTGCCTGGGCCGCCGGTGCCGCCCTCGGCCACATTCAGATAAAAGTAGCCGTTGCGCTCCAGCAGCTTGGGGCCTTCCAGGCAGGTGCATTCCATGCGGATGGAAGCGGGCATTGGCCACGCGTCGAAGACCTTGCGAGGAGGGGTCTTGACCGACAGGCCGTCGGCGTTGAGTTCGGCCATGCGCCCCCCGGCCATGTGCAGAAAACGGCGGCCGCCCTCGGCGATGTGCGCCGGATCAATGGCCTGAATGCCCAGATCGATCGGCTCGCTCCACGGTCCGAGGACGTGATCGGCATGAACCACCCGCAAGCTGCCGTTGGCCGGGAAGTAGATGTAGTAGCGGCCTTGATGCTCGCAGAGGTAAGGCGCCCAAACCGTGCCATAGAAGCCATGCAGAGCAGCCGCCGCCGGACGCCAGTTGATCAAATCGCGGGAGTGCCAGATGAGCAGCCCCGGCGCAAAATCGAAGCTGGAGTGGGTCATGTAGAAGTCGTCGCCGACGCGGATGGGGCTGGCGTCGGGATGGTCGCCGCCCAGGATGGGATTGCGATAGACGTTCGCGCTCTGCGCGTGGGCGAAGCGGGTCCGGGCGGCCAGGGCAAGGGCGGCGGCATTCAGAACAAAATTGCGGCGAGTGAGCATGATAACGCCAGTGTAGCGCCGCGGGGGATGTGGAAGAAAGCGAGCAAGCTCGAAAGCACATTGCCCGCGCCGTAGGCGCAGCGGTTGTTAGCCCCGCGCTTCAGCGTGGGGTGGACGCTGGCAATTCAGTCGGAGTCCCGGAGGGACGGCGCTCATGCCCCGTGTTTTTCAAACGCTAATGCAAAAAATGAAAAAGGACAAACCAGGAAGTGACTTCCGCAATTGTCAAGCGACTGTCGCTCCAATAAAGCCGAGAGGGGGTCCAATTGTAATAACCCCAGCCACCAGTTTGTAGTGAAAGCCATTCAGTGGTTTTTCGGCAAGACTAATGGTCAGCAGGATCTCATCGTTCTTGCCTGCTGAGATCCGTGAATGCGGATGACGGCCTAACCCGAAGCGTTTGCAGCGCGCCTCCCATAAAGGATCAGTTACGACAAGGCAATATGGATGTTTGTCAAAGAGGAATTCGGCTCGAATTCTCTGCTTGTTCGCGTAGGTTGGATGCGGTGCAACTTTCCAATGAAGTTGATGCGGTTGAATGATCGAAAGGGAATGGCTCAACCTATGCGAGAACAACGGCTCGTCAAACGATAATTTGTCGCTGTAGCTATGCAGTAGCGGGCCGTTCCGGTCCAGATAGGTAATCAATCTATCCGTGTCTTGCGGCCCATCGAATCGCCGCAGAACGACATAAGAATTTTCATGAACCACCTCCCAATTTTCGGGCTGAACGTTATTGCCCGTGTATCCATTGAGACGGATCCGCAGAACGTCAAGCGGCGCCAGTATTCTATGCCTTTGAGTTGCGCCCTCCGCCACAATGATTTCGTGATCCGCAAATGCGCCATGCGTCTTGGCGTGAACGGGACGAATCCATTTGCCGGAATCAAGATCAATGCCGGCGATGCAATTCCCCCCGTCTCTTCTTCCGACGGCAAGACATAAGAATTGCATTTCGCGCATGAATCAAACCTCAACTCAAAGATGAATGATTCTAATACCGCCCCATTGCTGCTGTAAATACTCGAGCGCCAGGCGGCGATGGCAATGCTCGGCGGTGGCTTCGCTGCACAGGAGAACCGTCTTCTTCTGAAAGCTCTCCTTGGAAAGCCGCGCTTCCACCTTGCGGGAGCGGAGAAGACCGAGATAGGCCTCGGCGTAATCGTCCCAGCTTCCCTTCTGCTTCTTGAAGGCATCCAGCATCGGCTGGGTGGGGGCGAGCAGCGGCTCATGTTCGTAAGCCGCGCCGCAGATTTCGCCGAGGAAGTACTCCAGATCGGCCTGCTTGGCGAAGGCGGCAAGCTGCGAGGTATTATTCAGCCGCACGTCCAGCAGACGCTCAATGCCGTGGGCCTTCAGTGCGCTGAAAAACTCTCGTGCGCTTTTTTGGGTGAAACCGATGCTGTAGATCTCCATTGGTCCTCATCCAGTTCCGCAAAGAGCGCGGGCTGTGTGTCGACGAGCGGCTTGCCGGCCTCGGCGGCGACTGCCTCGTCGGAGTCCTGGCGGCCGTCGCCGCGAATATGAATCATCGTATGGCCGCGCTCGGCGAGCACCCGCCCGATGAGCAGGCGGCGATGGCAGTGGGCGGGGTCTTCCTCGCCGCAGACCAGCGCCACGCGGTAGCGTTCGATGCCGTTCTCCAGACGCGCGATGGTGGCTTGAAAGAGATCATCGCCGCATAGCTTGCTGTACAGAACGTGGCCTTTGCCGTCGTAGTAGCTTGAGTTGGCCGGACGCCCGCCCAGCTCCGCGCCCAGAAAAAGATAGCGCAGACCAGCCTTCTCCAGCGACTGCTGCATCAGCTCGCGGTCGAATTGCGGGACGTACTTCGAGTAGGGCGAACTGCGCACATCGACCACCACCTCGACCGCGTGCCGGCGCAGAAGCGCAAGCCATGCCTCGAAGGCGTGGTTGGAGTGGCCGATGGTGAAGAAAGTGCTCATGCAACCCTTGCTCAGGAGAATAACACTCTTTGGGCATGGACGGGCGTGGGCGAGGACGCCCACACGACAGCCGGTCTGGAGACCGGCGCTACACTCCTGCGGGCTTTGGTTGGCAAGAAACCATGAATCCCGCGCCCAGCGTTTAGACTGGAAAGGTTCCCAGGAAGACGATGCCCCACCGCTTTCGACGCATTCGCCGCTTTCACTTCAATCTGCCGCAGCGCATTGCGGCGGGGCTGCTGGCGGTGTTTCTGCTGCAATGCTTCTGGCTCACCGGCCATCAGAGGCTCAGCGAACGCGACTACCACTACGCCGACTGCGGACGCCGGAGCTGGGAGCAGCCCGCGCAGTTTGCCGCCGGATCGACCCCTTGCGGCAGCGTGCCCGATGGAATTTTGGCCTACCGCGTGGCCGGGCTGCCGTTGACGCTGGATCTGCTGGCCCAGCGCGGGCTGGACCGCTTCCGCAACCCTGAAGAGCGCGTGGTGCAGACCGAAGGCTGGCTGAGCACGTGGGAGCTGCGCCATCAGCTCTCGCATACGCTGCTGCTGCTGCGCCTGCCTTTTCTTGCGGTGGGATGCATGTTGGGCGCGGGGCTGTGGTGGGTGACGCGGCGACTCTACGGCAACCTGGGCGGCTACACGGCGCTGACGCTGTACTGCTTCTCTCCAGCGGTGCTGCAGGCCTGCGTCACGCCTAACCCAGAGCTGCTGGCCACGCTGGGAGTTTATGGCGGCGTCTATACCTGCATCGGCGTGGCGCACGCCATGCAGGGGCCGAGGCGCAAGTGGCGTCCGCGCATTCTGCTGCTGACGGCGGCTTTTGGCCTGGCCGCTGCCGCGCATATAGCCGCGCTGGCGGTGCTGGCCGTGCTCGGCCTCGCGGCGATGCTGTGGATCGCCGAGGGACGCAGAAGCCTGATTGCGCCGATCATCCTCATCGCCTCCGCCGGAGCGCTGGCCTTTCTGTTCGCCAGCAACGGCTTCTCTCTGGTTGCCTTCAGCGGCTTTTTTCGCTCACCGACTGCCACTCTTGGACTCTCGCTCGATCCGGCCATTCACTTCTTCTCTGCTTGGTCCAACGCCGGAGTCACGCTGGCCGCCGCCGCTGCCCTGCTCCTCTACCTGAGCGCCCGCCGCTCGCGCTACTTCGGGAACTCCGTTCCTTTGATCTGCGCAGTCGCCTTGCTCCCGCTGGTCCTGAACGGCTCCCCGTGGCTCTGGGCGCTGCCCTTTCTGCTGACATTGATCGCCGGAGTCTTCGCCGACGCCTACGAGTCGCCGAAAGGCCGGTGGGCGATGGGCGCGGCGGCGGCTATTCTGCTGCTGCAAGCAGTCGTCTGCCTTCTGAGCCTGCCGGGGCTGCTGTAGGTACTTTCGTGAAAAATGCACTTGACAGCATTAGGCTCTCTGGAGCATAATTTGACATTATTCCTATCAGAAAACTTTGATAGGAAGCAGCGTCCATGAGAATGAGAATTAGGAGTGATTTGTCTAGCCAGCAACAAAGAATGGGAGTGTTATGTCTCGACAAAATCATGGGGCAAAAAGCTCCACGCCCGGAATGGAAAAGCCGTGGGTGGTGGAGTTCCACCCGGAGTTCAACCCTGAGTTTATGGATCTGTCGCTAACCGTTCAGCAAATGATTCTCGCTCGTGCTGAATTGCTGAGGCAGATTGGTCCGCAACTTGGTCGCCCGCAGGTGGATACGCTGAAGGGGTCGAAGCACGCGAACATGAAAGAGCTCCGCTTCGATGCCGAAGATGGTGTTTGGCGGGTGGCTTTCGCTTTTGACGTGAAGCGGAGGGCCGTTCTGCTGGTCGGCGGAGAC
Source organism: uncultured Occallatibacter sp. (assembly GCA_964450895.1). GTDB lineage: Bacteria > Acidobacteriota > Terriglobia > Terriglobales > Acidobacteriaceae > Telmatobacter. The sequence continues at coordinate 8,694 of CAYVGW010000015.1, forward strand.
AAGTCCGGTGTTTCGCGGGACACTTTCTACCGGAATCTGATCAAAATCGCTGATCGCCGCTTCGATCAGCACCAAAGGGCAGTTGCCGCTGAGAAGGAGAGACAGTGATGGCCTATTCTACGGTTTCCTTAGAGGAGATGCTTGCTCGCCAATCCGCTGAATCACGAAAGAAGATCGAACAGATGGCGGCGGAGTTGATCGCCGAGGAGTTGAATCTGCGCGAGTTGCGCCGTCAACGCCGATTGACACAGGCTCGCCTGTCGAAAAAGCTCAAGATCGGTCAGGAGGGCGTCTCGCGCATCGAGAAACGCGCGGACCTCTACCTCTCCACCTTGCGCAGTTACGTGGAGGGCGTGGGCGGCGAGTTGACGCTGATGGTCAAGTTTCCTGACCGGCCACCGGTCATTCTGACGGGATTCGGCGAAAATGCTGACAAGAAAAAGACGAAAAAGAAGGCCAAAATTCCGGCCAAACCGAAGTCTGCTATGCGCCGCGCGGCTTGAGGGAAGCCGCGCCCCCGAAAAGGCCGTCCTGGAGCGCTATATATTCAACCATAATAAGGACTTATTTCGTGTCTTACGCCTTGCCAATCCCCGCCCCTGACGGGTAAAATAGAAGCACGCCCGCGGACTTCGGCCCTGCCATCACCGGAACCTGTTCGACGCCTCTCTCCGGGCCAGAAAAGACATTATGCCAGACGATACGAATCCCCTCCTCCCCCTTGAAGGCGGCACGCCGCCCAACCGCGGCACCAGCTTTATTTCCATGAACATCGAGGAGGAGATGCGCCGCTCGTATCTCGCCTACTCGATGTCGGTCATTGTGGGCCGCGCCCTGCCGGACGCCCGCGACGGCCTCAAGCCCGTGCATCGCCGCATCCTGACCGCGATGGACCGCGAGGGCCTGCAGCACAACAAGCGCTACTCGAAGTGCGCCGGCGTGGTGGGCGAGTGCCTGAAGAAGTACCATCCCCACGGCGACTCCTCGGTCTACGACGCCCTCGTCCGCATGGCCCAGCCGTGGTCGCTGCGCTATCCGCTGGTCGATGGCCAGGGAAACTTCGGCTCCGTCGATGGCGATCCGCCCGCCGCGTATCGTTACACCGAGTGCCGCATGGAGCGCATCGCCGAGGCGATGATGGCCGACATCGAGATGGAAACCGTCGATATGATGCCCAACTTCGACGAGACCACCGATGAGCCCACCGTCCTGCCCACGCGCATCCCCACGCTGATCGTCAACGGCTCGGCGGGCATCGCCGTCGGCATGGCCACCAACATTCCGCCGCACAACCTGACCGAGGTCGTCAACGCCGCCATCGAGCTCGTCAACAATCCCCAAGCCGGCCTGGCGGAAGTCCTCAAGCACGTGCAGGGGCCTGACTTCCCCACTGGCGGCTTCCTCTACGGCAAGAGCGGCATCCCCAACGCCTACCGCACCGGCCGCGGACGCTTCCTGATGCGCGCCCGCACCGCCCTCGAATCCCTGACCAAGGAAAAGCAGGCGATCATCGTCACCGAAATCCCCTACCAGGTCAATAAATCCAAGCTCATCGAGCGCATCGCCGAGCTGGTCACCGACAAAGTCATCGATGACATCAGCGACGTGCGCGACGAATCCGACCGCGACGGCATGAGAATCGTCATTGAACTCAAACGCGGCGCGCAGCCGGAGATCGTCCTCAACCAGCTCTACAAGCACACCTCGATGCAAGAGAGCTTCTCGATGATCTTCCTCGCGGTGCTCAACGGGCAGCCGCGCGAGCTTTCGCTCGATCAGGCCATTCGCGCCTTCATCGATCACCGCGTTGATGTCGTGCAGCGCCGCACCGTTTTCCTGCTGCGCAAGGCGCGCGAGCGCGAGCACATCTTGGAAGGCCTCAAGATTGCTCTCGACAATCTGGACACGGTCATCCGCATCATCCGCGCCTCTGGCTCCCGCGCCGAAGCCCGCGAAAACCTCTACGCCTGGGGCAAAGGCGCATCGATCATCCTCAACCTGGATCGCGCCCGCCTGCCTAATGAGGAAAAAGGCCTCACTCTCCGTCAGGTTGACGCCATCCTCGAATTGCAGCTCTATCGCCTGACGCAGCTTTCGGTCGATGAACTGCTCAAAGAACTCGCCGAAATTCGCCTGAAGATCGCCGAGTACGAAGAGATCCTGGCCAGCGAGATCAAGCTGCGCTCGGTCATCGTCAAGGAACTGGAAGAGGTCCGCGAAAAGTACGGCGACGCCCGCCGCACACAAATCCTCGACGAGTCCGCCGAGTTGCAACTGGAAGACCTGATCGCCGACGAGCAGGTCGCCGTCACCGTCAGCCATCAGGGCTACCTCAAGCGGACGCCGATCAGCATCTATCGTCAGCAGCGCCGCGGCGGCCAGGGACGCATGGGCATGAAGACCCGCGAAGAGGACTTCGTCGCCCAGCTCATCGTCGATTCGACGCACGCCTTTCTCTTGTGCTTCACCAACACCGGCCGCGTCTACTGGCTCAAGGTCTACGAGATTCCCGACGTGGGCGCAGCCGGCAAGGGCAAGTCGATGCAGAGCCTGCTCGACCTCCAGCCCGGTGAAAACGTCCGCGCCATCCTACCCGTCCGCGACCTGGAGGAAGAAGGCAAGTTCATCTTCTTCACCACGCAAAAAGGCACCGTTAAGAAGACCCCGCTCAAGGACTTCTCCAACGTCATGGCCCGTGGCATCATCGCCATCGGCATCGACAAGGACGACGAACTAGTCAAGGCCCGCATCACCGACGGATCGCAGATCGTCTTCCTCGCCACCCACCTCGGCATGGCCATCCGCTTCGACGAGAACGATGTCCGCTCGATGGGCCGTCCGGCCTACGGCGTGCGCGGCATCGACCTCGCCAAAAACGATTACGTCGTCGGTGTCGCGGTCACCCCCAAGGAGCATGAACCCGGCGAGTACCGTATCCTGGCCATCACCGAAAACGGCTTCGGCAAGCGCACCGATGTCGAGGCCTATCGCCTGCAAACCCGTGGCGGCAAGGGCGTCAAGAACATGGCCGTCACGCCGCGCATTGGCCGCGTCAGCAGCATTCAACTGGTGGACGACGCCAGCGAACTGATGGTCATCAGTCAATTCGGTAAAATCATCCGCATTGACACCAAAACCATCCGCGCCGCCGGCCGCGCCACCCAGGGCGTCCGCCTCCTCACCCTGGAGGTAGACGACAAAGTAGCCGCCGCCGTCATCATCCCGCCCGAAGAGCTGAAAGAGGACGAGCCGACGCTGTTGCAATAGAATCTTCGTTTATCTGGGAATGAATACGGGCGCCATAGGAGGACGCCCGTAACTCGGCCACTCCAGCGCCATGCGCTGCATGGCGTCGCGCAGGTCCATGGCCTTGTCCGGTGCTGTTGCGGGCGGTTTCAGGAAGCGGTAGAAGCCGGCCCGGCTCAACTCGGCCAGCTCGACCATGCGCCCCACCGTCAGCCCGTTGCCGGCGCTCACTTCTTCCCCGATTTTGCTGTAGATCGCGGATTTCCAGCCGCTGCCTGCAACATCCGCTCTTCCTCGATGCGTTGCAAGCACGCCCGCAAAAAATCGATCTCCATGGCCTGCTGGCCGACCTTGCGCTCCAGCTCGGCGATCTTGCCTTCTGACCAGCGTTGACGGCCCTGGCCAGGGAAGGCGTTGCCTGGAGCCTTGCGGAACTCCCGCTGCCAACGGTGTAAAACGTTAGGGCTGACCTCCAGCCCGCGCGCGACTTCGGCCATCGAAACGCCTGATTCCAATCGCCGAACCGCCTCCAATTTGAATTCCTTGGTGAACTTCCTACGCAAAATGCCCATGACTCAATTCTCCATTCGCTGAAAATCGAGTCTTAACTGGTTGTCTCAATTCTGGGGGCAAGTCCAACCGTTTTTCGGCCCCACAGTCAAGTCCAACGAAACAGCGTCTTTCGCGCTACTGCCTGCTGGACAGGAAGTACGCCTTTCACCATCGCAACGACCTCGGCGTGGGAAAACGGTTTTTCGATGAATCCCTGGATCAGGCCTTGCTTCAAAGCATCTTCGATCGCGGGATCGTCTTTGTAAAAGTACCCCGAAACCACCACGATGGGAATGCCGGGCTGGGCCATGCGGATATGCTGGGCCAGTTCCAGACCGTCGATATCCGGCAGCTTGGCGTCCAGCAGGGCCAGCGCCAGATGGCTGACCTGGACAGCTTGCAGCGCCGACTGGCCGTCGAGCGCGCGGATGCAACGCACCCCCAGCCCATGCAGCACATGTTCCAGTGCCCAGCAGATGTCGGGGTCATCGTCCACGATGAGGACGAGCCGGTTCTCTAGGCTCACTGTTTTTCTCCCTGCTGACGGCGAGCGACGGCAGCCTCACGGTGAAGGTGCTTCCCTTGCCGCTTTGGCTCTCGACGCCAATCAAGCCGCCGTGCTGATCGACAATGGAGTGGCAGATGGATAGCCCCAGGCCAGTCCCTTTTCCCAGAGGCGCGCGGGTGAAGAAGGGATCGAAAATCTTGTCCAAATCCTCGCGTGAGATGCCGTCGCCGGTGTCTCGGACGCGCAACAGCACCTCGCTGGCGGTCTGCTCGACGAAGACATCGACGGCGCCGCCGTTGGGCATGGCGTTCATGGCGTTGAGCAGCAAATTGATGAAGACCTGCTCCAGGGGGCTGGCGATGCCGAGCACCTGGCACGGTGCGGCGGGAAAGTGGGTGCGAATTTCTATATTCTGCACCTTGGCCTGATGATCGACCAGAGTGAGAGCTTCCTTCATCACCGGCAAAAGATCCAGGGGCGTCTTGCTCTTGTCGGCGGAGGGATGAGCAAAGCGCAAGAGGTTCTCGATGATGGCGCTGGCTTTGCGGATTCCGCCATGCACCTTCTCGGCGCACTCGCGGCAAAACTCCGGGGTGAGATTTTCCTCGGTGAGGAACTGTGCAGCGGAGGAAGAGATGGCCAAGGGGGTACGAATCTCATGGGCGATGCCGCGAGCCATGACGCCGAGCGCGGCCAGCTTCTGCGACTCCAGGATTTGCAACTCGAACTTGCGCTGTTCAGTCAGGTCGCGGCCCACCACCACGAAGCCCACAGTGCGTTCGGTGTCGTCGGTCATCTGCGAGAAGACCCAGGAGACGGGACGGCTATGGCCGTCCCTGGTTTTGAGGTTGGACTCGATGTGTCCAGAGCTCTCCCACGAGGAGCCTTTGGAGAGCATGCGGCGCACACTTGCATCGTCGGCCGGGTCGCAATAGTCAAAGAAGGGACGCCCCTTCAGCTCGTCGAGCGCGTAGCCGGTGGTCTTTTGGGCGGCCTTGTTCCAAGTGAGAATCTTGCCCTCGGTATCGGTGGAGACGACGATGTCGCTGGCGCTCTCTACGACGCTGGCCAGGTGCCGCTCCATGCGGCGGATCTCCTCGCCCAGGCGCATCTGCTCGGTCACATCGTCCATGAGTAGCAAGACGTGATCGACTTGCCCGGCCCAGTTGACCGGAACAACTGTGTAGTAATAGATGCGGATGGGGACGCCAGGGGCGCGATAGGTGAGCCGCTGCCCCTGCGTGGCGTGGCTGCTGCGAAAGACATTGCGAATCTGCTGCTCCAGACCCATGCCGGCCAGAATGGCTTCCGGAAAGACCTCGGCGAGCCGCTTGCCGGCGGTCACGCCGGTGGTGAGGCGGGACTTTTCAAGGAAATTGCGGTTGGCCAGCACCACGCACAGGTTGACGTCCAGCAGCAGGACCGAGGAAGGAATGGTGTCCATCAACATGCGATAGAGGAGTTCGGCGCGCTTGCCCTCGCTGACATCGACGGCGATGACCAAGCAGGCCTTCTGGCCGGCGAAGGAGACGGCAAAGCGGGTGACCTCGACATAGATGACGGTGCCGTCCTTGCGCACATGGCGCCAGGTGCGTTCCAGTTGTGAAGAAAAGGGCGAACTGAGGGCGGCATCCAGGCTGGCGGATCGCTCGGCGCGCAGATGCAGTTGGCGCGCGGTCATGGCGCGGAATTCTTCGCCGGAGTAACCGTAACACTCAGTTGCCGCGTCGTTTACGGCGAGGAACGCGAGGGTGCGCAGGTCATAGATCCACATGGGCAAACGACCGTTCTCGAAGAACCCAGCCGTAGCCTCGGCGAGTTGCGCGCGCGTCTGCTCAAGAGCCTGCCCCGAAACGGTCATCTCTCACGCTTTTCCCGGAACAGGATAATGCTAGTCTCAATCTGCTTCTTTCGTCAATTCTGGTTGCGGTGGTTCACAGTGCAACGCGCTATGATCGGTTCGCAACCACCAAGCACGTGAAGGGGCAATCATGGGTCGTGCAGCAGATAATCTTCAAGGCGCGGCGCACAATTCAGAAGAGAACCTGGCCGCTCCCCCCAGCGATTGCGCGCGCCGTCTCGTCTATCTTCCGATCATTCACACCGCGGCGGATATGGGCTCGCTAGGCGCCTCGATTCGCGGCAAGAAACTGTCCACACTGGGACGCCAGGGGCTGACGCGTCAGGCGGCGCTGGTAGACCAGATGTGGGAGAAGATCGAGAGCGTGGCCGCCGGTCTGTCGATGGACCAGGGAGTAGTGCGGGTCTACCAGGACGGATTGCCGGTTTGCGGGCACGAGCGGAAAATTGTGGCGGAACTGGCCGGAGCCGGAAACCGCAACCATAGGTTATTGCTGGAGCTGGAGGCGCGCGGCGCTACGCTGATGGGCACCGAATCGCCGGAGTTGCTGGTGGAGGAGTACCAACTGGCCACCGCCTCGTTTGCCTCCGGGGCTGCGCACAAGCACGATGGACGCCAACAGGAACTGCGTGACTCGCTGTTGGAGAAGCGGGATCGTTATATCGCCCGGCGGATCAACGCCACGCTGGGCGCCGGGGAGAGCGGCGTTCTGTTCCTGGGAATGCTGCACGAAGCAGCCAAGTACCTGGATTCCAGAATCGAGGTGGTTTATCCGCTTGGCCAGCCTGGATTGCGGCAAGGAATCGCCCTATGAACAGCGCGCATGGCAGGATTCTGATCGCCGACGACGATCCCGACATGGCCCAGTTGCTGGGTCACCTGGTGCGGCGCGAGGGGTTGACGCCGATGCTGGCCAAAGACGGCGCGGAGGCGCTGCAACTGGTGCGCGGAGGCGATCCCGACGTGATGCTGGCCGACCTGAAGATGCCGGGCATCGACGGCATGGAGCTGATGCGCAGCGCCAAGGGGATCGATCCTGATTTGCCGGTGATCCTGATTACGGGCTTTGCCGAGGTGCGGGGCGCGGTGGAGGCCTTGCGCGCCGGCGCCCACGACTATCTGGCCAAGCCCTTCGAGCATCAGCAGGTAATCCGGGTGGTGCTGCGCGCGCTCAACGAGCGGCGGCTGAAGCTGGAGTTGAAGCATCTGGCCGATCATGTTCACCATGTAATGTCGCCACGCGATACCTTCGGTCCGAGCGAGGCCATCGGCAAGGTGATCGCGGCCATCGAGCAGGTGGCCAAATCGAACTTCAGCGTGCTGATTGTGGGCGAGACAGGGGCGGGCAAAGAGGTGGTGGCGCGGGCCATTCACCAGGCCAGCGGGCGCGCCAAGCAGCCGTTTATCCCTGTCGATTGCGGCGCGGTGCCGGAGATGCTCTTCGAGAGCGAGCTATTTGGCCACGAGCGGGGCGCTTTTACCGGGGCTGAGCAGCAGGTGATTGGCAAGATTGAAGCGGCCAATGGCGGAACGCTGTTTCTGGATGAGATACCGAATATGCCGCTGGCCTCGCAGGCCAAGCTGCTGCGCGCGCTGCAAGAGAAGACCATTTACCGGGTGGGCGGCACCAAACCCATCCACGTGGATACACGGATGCTGACCGCCAGTGGGCTGAATCTGGAATCCCAATGTGAGCGCGGCCTCTTCCGTTCCGATCTTTTCTTCCGGCTCAACGAGTTTTCCATCACGCTGCCGCCCTTGCGTGAACGCCGCGAGGATATCCCTTATCTGGCCAAGCGGTTTCTGGATATTGCCAATATCGAGCTTTCCAAGTCGGTCCGCGGCTTTTCTCCGTCGGCAGCCGAGGCCATGCTGGCCTACCGCTGGCCGGGCAATGTGCGCTGCCTCCGCTCGGTGGTGCGCCGTGCCGTGCTGCTGGCCGAGGATCACATCGACGTGGAGCACCTGGGATTGAGTTACGGAGCAGGGCCGGAGGCGCTGATCGCCCGGGCCTGCGAAGTGTTGAACGAAGAGGCGAGTCAGTTGATGCCCAACCTGGAGCAGGAGGATCTCTCGCTGCGGGAGATCGTCCACAACAACACGGTCCACGTCGAGCGGACCGCAATCACGCATGTTCTGAAGAAGACGGGCGGCAACAAAGCCAAGGCCGCGCGCCTGCTTCAGGTGGATTACAAAACCCTTCACTCCAAGGTGAAGGAGTACGGCATTCAGATCAAAGGAGTCGAGGCACATGCATAGGCAAAGCAAGGACAAGGCAAGTGAAGGCGGGATCGAACTGGGGCTGGGCGGAATACTCAAAGGCCTGGGCGACCTGATGGAGAAGCTGGGCGACCTGAAAGAGACCGGAGAGCAACTCTCCCAAACCGGTGAAATCCATGGAATGGGCAAGGAAGTGAAAGGCATGTACGGCTTCACGGTCAAGATGGGGATCGGCGGCGAGCGTCCGCAGGTCGAGCCGTTCGGCAACATCCGCAAGGACCGGGAGTCGGGCCACTCGGTGGTGCAGGAGGTGCGCGAGCCGGTGGTGGATGTCTTCGAGGAGGAAGATCATGTGCTGGTGGTGGCCGAGATGCCGGGCATCAGCGTGGACGACGTGAAGATCGAGGTGGAAGAGGATCTGTTGACCATCACCGCCGCGCATGGCGACAAAAAGTATCGCAAAGAGGTGCTTCTCGCGGCCAGCTATCCGCGGGAGAAGATGCAGATCGGCTGCAACAACGGAGTGGTGGAGATCAAGTGTGTAAAGTGAGGGTACGGAGATGGCTGCGGAACGAAAGGGAATGCCGGTATTGAAGCTCAAGGTCGCCGAGGCGTTGAGCAAGGATGTGGGGCGGGGCATAGCCCGCATGGGTCCAGAAGACCTGGAGAAGCTCCAGCTTGCCGTGGGAGACCTGGTGGAGATCACGGGCAAGCGCGGAACGGTCTGCAAGGCGATGCCGGCGCACAAGGAGTTGCGCGGGCAATCGCGCATCCAGGTGGACGGGCTGGTGCGGGAGAATGCCGGGGCAGGTTTGGACGAGTTTGTGCAGGTGCGCAAGACCGTTTGCCGTCCCGCCGAGCGCGTGGTGCTGGAGCCGGCCAATGTGCGCCCCGCCGAGCGCGACTTGAACTATATCGGCAGCCTGCTGGACGGTATTCCCGTGCAGGAGGGGGACCGCATTCGGGCCGCGCTCTTCGGTAGCCGCTGGGCGGACTTCAAGGTGGGCGCGACCACTCCCAAGGGCGCGGTGCTGATCAATCCCACCACGCGGCTGGTGATCGGCAATCAGCAGCAGGCGGCGGAGACGGCCTCGCGGACGACTTCGTATGAGGACATCGGCGGGCTGAGGCCGCAGTTGCAGCGCATCCGCGAGATGATCGAGCTTCCGCTGCGCTATCCGGAGGTCTTCGAGCAACTGGGCATCGACGCCCCCAAGGGCGTCTTGCTGCACGGGCCGCCGGGCTGCGGCAAGACGCTGATCGCGCGCGCCATTGCCCATGAGACCGAAGCCAATTTCTATTCGATCAGCGGCCCGGAGATCATCCACAAGTTTTACGGCGAGAGTGAGGCCCATCTCAGGAAGATCTTTGAAGAAGCCGCGCGCAAAGGCCCCAGCATCATCTTTCTGGATGAGATCGACGCCATTGCGCCGCGCCGCGAGAACACCGTGGGCGAGGTGGAGAAGCGGGTGGTGGCGCAACTGCTGGCGCTGATGGATGGGCTGGCCCGGCGGCAGCAGTTGATCGTAATAGCCGCCACCAACCTGCCCAACCTGCTCGACCCGGCGCTGCGCCGGCCAGGCCGCTTCGACCGGGAGATCGCAATTCCCATTCCCGACCGCATCGGGCGCGAGGAGATTCTCTCCGTGCATAGCCGGGGAATGCCACTCTCCGCCGACGTGGGCATGCGCCACCTGGCCGAGATCACGCACGGATTTGTGGGAGCAGACCTGGAGGCGCTCTGCCGCGAGGCGGCCATGATCTGCCTGCGCCGCATCCTGCCCGACATCGACTTCGCGCTGGCCCGCATCCCCTACGAGCAACTGACCAAGCTGGAGGTGGGCAAGGAGGATTTCCTCGATGCGCTGCGCGAGGTCGAACCCTCGGCGACGCGCGAGGTCTTCGTCGAGGTGCCCGACGTTCACTGGGAGGACGTGGGCGGACTGAATCAGGTCAAGCAGCGGCTGATCGAAGCGGTTGAGTGGCCGCTCCAGCACGCGGAACTCTTCGCTCTGGGCGGCATTCGTCCCCCCAAGGGCATTCTGCTGACTGGGCCGCCGGGCTGCGGCAAGACCATGCTGGCCAAGGCCATCGCCAACGAGAGCCAAGTCAACTTCATCTCCGTCAAAGGGCCGGCGCTGCTCTCGAAGTATATTGGCGACTCGGAGAAGGGGGTGCGCGATATGTTTCGCAAGGCCAAACAGGCTGCGCCGTGCATCATCTTCTTCGATGAGGTGGACGCGCTGGTTCCGGCGCGTGGGAGCGGGGGCGGCGATACGCATGTCGCCGATCGCGTACTGAGCCAATTTCTCACTGAGCTGGATGGCGTCGAGGAGTTGAAGGGGGTCTTGATGCTGGGCGCTACCAACCGGCCGGATATGCTCGATCCGGCGATTCTGCGACCGGGGCGCTTCGATCAGATCGTGGAGATTCCATTGCCTGACGAACAGGGACGCCGCCAGATCTTCGAGGTTCATCTGCGCAACAAGCCGCTGGCGCCGGGGATCGACATCGACGGTCTGGCCGCCGGAACCGAGGAGTTCAGCGGCGCCGAAATTCAGGGTGTCTGCGTCGCGGCGGCACAGAGCGCCGTTCGGCGCGCGGTGGCCGACAAGATCGCAAACCCGGAGGCTGCGGTAACAGTACTCATCGAACCGGGCGACCTGGAAGCGGCGTTGGAAGAAGCACGGAGATGCTAAATGAACCCCGGCGAACTGGCGTGTTATCTGTACTGTCTGACTCACGGGGGAGGCGGTGGCGAGGTTTCTGCCGCTCTCCCTGGGGTCGATGATCTCCATCCAGTCCGATTACGCGACTGCGGAGGGATCGCCGCAGTCTATAGTCAAGTCGAGTTGGAAGAATTTGTGGGACCGGCGGCGGAGGCTCGGCTTCAAGATTTGGCGTGGCTGGGTCCCAGAGTTTGCCGCCACGAGGCGGTGATCGAGCAGGCCATGAGCCGCGCTCCGGTTCTGCCGGCGCGCTTTGCCACCCTGTTCATCTCGCTGGAGAGTTTGGATCGCTTCGCTGACCGACACCGCTCGGCGATTGCTGGATTCTTTCGCGAACTCGGCGACCGGCAGGAGTGGGCGGTGAAAGGGCGGCTGAACCGCGCAGTTGCGCTGTCGGGTGCGCTTGATGGCGCGCTGAAAGGGTTGAACCAGCCGGCGGCCGGGGAGCCGGCGTACGCGCCCGGAGCGCGCTACTTCGAGCAGAAGCGAATCAAAGTTCAAGCGGAACGGGAGTTCAGTCAGCGGCTGAGGGAGTTCTGCCAGCGGGCGGCGGCGGATCTGGGCACGCAGGCGGGCGGCTTTCGGGAGCGCAAGGCGCTGGCGGACGAAGGGGACGAGGTGGTGCTGAATTGGGCCTTTCTACTGGCGCCGGCCGAGATCGTCAACTTCCGCGCCACACTGGAGCGCATGAATGGCGGCGCGGCGTTTCCCGGCTTGCGGCTGACCATGACCGGCCCCTGGCCACCCTTCAGCTTTACCCCGGATTTGGCTGCCGGTACGCCAGAATGAGCTACCTCCTCCATTGCATCGTCGAACAATATCTGGCTGCGCCGGGGCAGGATGAACCGCCGCATCCCCAGGCAATCTCGGTCGTGGCCGGTCACGGTCTGGCGGCGGTGGTCACACGGGGCGAGTTGAACGCCGCGCCCAGCGTGGACGCGCTGCTGGCCTACGAGCGGGTGGTGGAGTGCATTCATGCACGGCAGACGGCGCTGCCGCTGCGCTTTGGCTGCTGGATGGAGAGCGAAGCCGAGATACGGCGTCTGCTTGAAGAGCGCGGCACGGAGTTCGCGGCGCAGTTGGCGCGGCTGCGCGGCATGACCGAGATGGGAATACGCCTGCTTTGGCCGGGGCGCGCCGCCGCTGTGCCCGCTGCCGTGCCCGTTGCCGCTTCCTCGCCCGTCGCGGCCTATTTAGACTCCTTGCGCCGCCGCTATCGTGACGCCGGCACACTGGCGGCAGAGGAAGACGAGCAGGCAGGCCGCATCGCGGCGCTGCTTGCGGACCGGTTCGCCGAGCAGCGCCGCGAGGTCTCCGCTTCCAGCCGGGGGCGCATGGTCTCACTCGCCTTTCTGACTCCCCGAAGCTGCCTTGCCGAGTTTCGTCTGGCAGCGCGGGAGATCGCTCCTCCGGACGGCGTGAAGTTATTGTTGAGCGGGCCGTGGCCACCCTATAGCTTTGTAACCTCAGCCAGCTAAATTCATGGCATGCGCTCTATGGAACCAATCCCTCACATTACCAAGGATTTATTAAATTACTTTGTCTATTTCGCATAGTTTATCTTGACTTTGAATAACTCACAAAGATGGACTCCAGTCGCCAATTTTATCCAATCGCTACGCATTCAACAGCTTGTACTTTGATGACGGGAGATATTCGATTTGACTGGAGAAGTTAGATAGCTCAAATAAGCCGGAAAGTTGCTGTGGAAATCATTTTTGGCAACTTTGGCCCGCGTATTGCTATAGAGTGGGCGGGTCAAACATCACGTGCGGCCTATTGACGGCGGAACAAGCCTGAAAGGAGAACGAACCATGGCAAAAGTAAACAAGTCCACTGATTCCTCGAGCTTGGCAGAAGTAGTTGACCGTATTCTTGACAAGGGCATCGTTATCGATGCTTGGGTTAAGGTGTCGCTGGTCGGAATCGAACTGCTCTCGGTGGAAGCTCGCGTAGTGATCGCTTCGGTTGAAACGTACCTGAAGTATGCCGAAGCAATCGGTCTGACAGCCAGCGCCGCGGCGCCCGCTTAAGACTGACCACCCGTAAACGGTTCCCGCCGCCGGTCTGGGGTCTCGCAAGAGGCCCCTCCCGGCGAGGGGATTCCCCTCAGATTCTCAGATCCAGAGAGATAAGGAGCCAAGGACATGTTGACAGAAGATATGACGCGTTTGAGTGAAGAGATCGTCTCCATGCGCCGGATGCGCGGCAGCCTGATGGGCCATCTGCACCAGGATGCCACGGAGCGAAAGCAGGCAGTGGCCGAGATGTGTTCGCAGATGGGCGAAGCCCGCGTGGCAATGGCCCGGCGAACCAAGAACGAACGCATGGCCTTCCTCAGCGGCCTGAGGCGCGCGGTGGGCGCGCAGTGCCGGGAGATGCGCAACGACTTGGCTGGCGCCCGCCGAGCCTGGGCGGGAAAAGCCGCCTAGGGTGAACGGAGATGATGTATCCCGAAATCAAAGACTTCAACTCCGTGGCTTCCAGCAACGGATCCTGGCTGTCGGAGCGGAGATCGGTGCGGCCAGCAGGAGGCGGCGACTCTGAGGAAGATCTCTCTGGACACAACATCCCCGGCAATGCCGTTGAACGCACCGAAGAGTCCGATGCGCGCCGACGGGATTTTACGGGCCGAAGGGTGGCTGCGTATCGAGTCTAGTCCTCGCACCGGCGGAGTTGCGATCGGTATGTTCACGAACACGAATCACCTCGTTTGCAGGGAACTGGAATTGCCCGGAAGCCATCAGTGAAAAGGAGAAACGTCATGGGTGTCTTGACCCAGGCAATGACGCGGCTGCGGGACGAGATCGTCTCCTCCAGCCATGCCCGGATGGCGTTGCGTGGCGCTCTGACGCGGCAAACCGAAGAGCGGCGCGCGCAGGTTTTCGATCTGTGCGCAGCTTTTGCGCGTGACCGTGCCGGTGCGCGCCGGGCGTGGTCACAGTGCGCGGCGGATGCAGAGGGACGGAGCGCAATCCAGGGGCGGAATCTCGTGATCGAATCTCCGGCTGTGATTCCCGAAGCTCGGCGCGAAAACAGCGGAGAACGGCAGTGCCGCCAAAAGAAAAAGGCAAGCAAGACGATGGAGTAGGACGATGGATGGAGTGGGACAATGATGGATACGCTCGGTAGAGACCAAGTGGAAGTCGTGGTACGAGTGCAGGCGGAGGACGACAGCATCGTGGCCGAGGCCAGCGAGCAGTTTGTTTCCACGCCGCGGATTCAGGCGCTGGCCGAGCGGGCGCTGGCCTACCTGGAGATCGGCTATGCGGTGCATTTTGCCGGTGCGGCGGGAACCGGCAAAACGACGCTGGCCTTTCACGTAGCCTCCAAGCTGGGCCGCCCGGTCACGCTGGTGCATGGCGACGACGAGTTCGGCAGTTCGGACCTGGTGGGCAAGGACGCCGGCTACCGCAAGTCCAAGCTGATCGACAACTACATTCACTCCGTGCTGAAGACGGAAGAAAACATGAACACGTTGTGGGTGGACAACCGCCTGACGACGGCCTGCGCCAATGGCAATACGCTGATCTACGACGAGTTCAACCGCTCGCGCCCGGAGGCCAACAACGCCCTGCTGAGCGTGCTTGAGGAGCGCATCCTGAATCTGCCCAGCCTGCGGCGCTCGGGCGAAGGCTATCTTGAGGTGCATCCCAACTTCCGCGCCATCTTCACCTCCAACCCGGAGGAGTATGCCGGGGTGCACAAGACCCAGGATGCGCTGATGGACCGGCTGATTACCATTCAGATGGGCAACTTCGACCGCGAGACGGAGATCGAAATCGCCATTGCGCAGTCGGGGATCGGGCGTACGGATGCCGAGATTATCGTCGACATCGTCAACGAGTTGCGCGGCACCGGGGTCAACAACCATCGGCCGACGATTCGCGCCACCATCGCCATCGCCCGGATTCTGGTGCATCGCCATGCGCACGCGCGGATCGACGATCCGGTCTTTCAGTGGGTCTGTCATGACGTGCTGACCACCGAGACGGCCAAGGTGACCTGTGACGGGCAGTCGCTGATGCCGCACAAGATCGAAGAGATCATGGCCCGGATCTGCGCCGGGGCGCGGATGCCGTACGCGATTAACATTCGGACCGATGACGAGCCGAAACACGAGCCGGGCAACCAGGAACAGGAGTAAGGCCATGGCCATTCCCAGCAAGGGATTGAATCAGATTCGCACTCTCTCCGGCCGGGTAGATCAGCTCTCGCTGCCTTACCGGAGCTATATGCAGATTACCTGCCTGGAGATGGAGCGGGCGCGGCGCAACATGGAACGCAAGAGCGCCAGCCAGCGAGTCGCATTGATCGACGCCCGCGTCGCGGAGATCGATCGCGCCAAAACGGAGCTGCTGCAGGCGGTTGCCGCCGATGGCCAGAGTATGCCGAATACGCGACTCCCCAGTCTGGAAGTGAAACCCGCAATCCGGCGCAGCACCGGAGGATTCAAGATTCGCTACTGAGCAATGCCGCTTCAGCCCCTTTGAGCGCGCACCGCACGAACCGCGCGGCTGCCAGACCGCGAGACGCGGCGAGAGCCAGTCTTGAGGACAGCCGAAGGGGGAGCAGCGCTCAGTTTCGTTTTAGGCCAGCTGCGCTCTCAAGTTTCGTTTCAGGCGTGGGCGGCGCGCCGGTTTCGTTTTAGGCGTGGACAGGCCGCGCAATTTTGTTTCAATCGATGAGAACAGATTTTCAGGCCAGTAAGAGTGATCGGTTTGCGGTGCGGGCCGATAAACCCAAGGCCCCCAAAAAAGGAGTCCTCCATGCTGACCCTGCGCACCTCGGCGCAAATTGCCGGCAACCGCCATCGTCTGAACTTCCGCCTCTGTCCGGCTTCGACCGGTGTGCCGGAGGCAGGCAGAAGCGTGATGCCTCTGCGAATGGAGCGGCGCCGGCTGCGCAATGCCGAGTTGCGGCGGCTGTGGCTGGAGATGCAATGGCGAGCGCACCTTGGGCGGGTGCGGCGGATGCACGTGTGAGGAGCGCATTTGCTGGCGTATTGAGCGGCAAGCAGAAATCCGAATGGGAAGAAGATCGATGGGGACGAGGAGAATGCCATGAGAGACGGGGAGAGTACGGCGGTCGAGAACGGCCCGGAGCGCGGGACGGAAGCGCCCGTGGCCTGCGGAAGAAACTATATCTACGCCATAGTGGAGGGCGGCGAGCCGCGCATCTATGAGGCTCTGGGGCTGGAGGGCAAGGACGTATACACCGTGACCGAGGGCCGTCTGGCCGCCGTGGTCAGCAGCCTGAACGGCTCCAAGGTGCGCCCGGAGCGCGCCAACCTGACGGCTCATCAGGCGGTGCTGAAGCGCTTGATGACCGACACCACGCCGCTGCCCATGGCCTTCGGCACGGTAGCCGCCAGCCCGGAGGCCATTCACAAGATTCTGGTCCGCAACCGGCGCGCCTTCGAGGATCAGTTTGCGCGGGTTGCCGGCAGGGTGGAGATGGGGCTGCGCGTAACTTGGGACGTGCCCAATATCTTCGAGTTCTTTGTCAACACGCACACCGAACTGCGCCTGGCGCGGGACCGCCTGATGGGCGCTCGCCACGAGTTTACCCAGGAGGAGAAGATCGAACTGGGCCGGATGTTCGACCGGCTGCTCAATGAGGACCGGGAGAACCACACGGCGCAGGTGGAGCGCGTGCTGGGTCCGCTCTGCGTGGAGTTCAAGGCCAACCAGTGCCGCAACGAGCAGGAGGTCATCAATCTGGCCTGCCTGGTGGAGCGCGACGCGCAAGAGGCGTTCTCAGCCGGCGTCTTCACCGCCGCCAAGCTCTTCGACAACCATTTCTCCTTCGACTTCAGCGGCCCGTGGGCTCCGCACAACTTTGTCGAGATCGACCTGGAGCAGTAATGCTGGTAGTGGACGACATTCTCTTTTTCCCGGTCAAGAGCATCTTCTGGGTCTTCCGGGAGATCGGCGAGATCGCCGAAAACGAGTTGGAGGGCGAGGCCGAATCGATCACCGAGCAGTTGCGCCTGCTTTACATGCAACTGGAGACCGGGCGAATTACCGAAGCCGAGTTCGCGGCCGGAGAGAAGCTGCTGCTGGACCGGTTGGAGGCCATCGAGGAACGCCGCAACGCGAATGGCGAAGAGGACAGCGATTCTGGCGAGGATAATTCCGGCGAGGACGATTCTGACGAGGACGATTCCGTTGAGGACGGCGAAGACAGCGACGACGCCGAAGAAGAAGAAGAGGACGAAGGCGAGGACGACGAGGCGGAGGAATCCGGCGAGGAGGACGGCGAAGATTCGGACGAGAATTCGAACGAGGATGAGACGGAGCAATCGGACGAAGAGGAAACTGAGGAGTCTGGAGAGGCCGGGCGGAAACCTGACGAGATGTAAGGAAGCGGCGGAATGAATCGGCAGAACCCATCGTTTTTTGAGCGGCAAGGCCTGCAACTCCTGCTCTTCGGCGGCAAGGGTGGAGTAGGCAAGACCACCTGCGCCACGGCGGCCGCATTGCGTCTCTCCGCGCTGGCTCCGGCGCGTTCTCATCTGCTGGTTTCCACTGACCCGGCTCACTCGGTGCAGGACAGTCTGGCCGGTTGCGCGCCCCCCGGCAATCTTCAAGTTATGGAATTGGACGCCCAGCAATGCCTGGAGAAGTTTCGCGCGCAGAACGGCGGCATGTTGCGCGAGATCGCTGCCGCCGGCACCTTTCTGGACGATGAGGACATCAACCGATTTCTCAGCCTTTCCCTGCCCGGCCTGGACGAGTTGATGGCGCTGTTTGAGATCTCCTCCTGGATTGAAACCCGTCAGTACGGCTTCATTGTGGTGGATACGGCGCCCAGCGGCCATACCCTGCGGCTTTTGGCCATGCCGGAGCTGATTCGGCGATGGCTGGGCATGCTGGAGGTGCTGCTGGCCAAGCGCCGCTACATGCGGCGGGTCTTCAGCCACGATGCCGCGCCGGACCGCCTCGATCGGTTTGTGAGCCAGTGGAAGTCCACACTGCACCAAACCGAGAAGCTGCTGCACGATCCGGAGCGTACGCAATTCGTTCCGGTGACCATCGCCGAGCCGCTCAGCGTCTCTGAGACTGTTGCCCTCTTTCGGGAGCTGCAAGAGCGCAAGATGCCGGTCTCGGAGCTGGTGGTGAATCAGCTCCATCTGGAGTGCGCTTGCCCCACCTGCGCAGCCGCCGGCTCGACCGAGCAGATCCAAATCCAGCGGCTGCTGAACGGCATCGAGCTGACTTGCCCGGTGTGGGGCATCGGACTGCTGGCCGAAGAGGTGTGCGGAGAGCGGATGCTCACGGAGTTTTGGCAGCACGCGCTGCTACTCGTTCAGCAGCCGCCGATTCCTGCTGGCAGCAGTGTCTTCCGCGGGCAGGCCGTGCCGCATCCCGCTCCGGCTCCCTCGGCGGGGATGAAATTTGTACTCTTTGCCGGCAAGGGCGGCGTGGGCAAGACAACGCTCTCTTGCGTCACCGCCGTGCGTCTGGCCCACGAGTTTCCTGACAAGCGGGTGCTTCTGTTCTCTGCCGATCCGGCGCACTCGCTCTCCGCCTGCCTGCAAATCACAGTTGGCTCCAAACCCAAGCCTCTGCTGCCCGGTCTGTGGGCCATGGAGATTGACGCCAAGGATGAGTTTGAGAAGCTGAAGGCCCGTTACGCCGACGACTTGAAGCATTTTCTCGAAGCCGTCTCGCGCGGCTTCGATCTGACCTTCGACCGCGTGGTGCTGGAACGCATGTTGGACCTGGCCCCGCCTGGCCTGGATGAAGTGATGGCGCTGACCCGTATCCTGGATTTTCTGGTCTTGGGCAGCTTCGATCTCTTCGTTCTGGATTGCGCTTCCACTGGCCACCTCATCCGCCTGCTGGAGATGCCGGACCTGATCGACGAGTGGTTGAAGGCTTTCTTCAACCTCTTTATCAAGTACGAGCACATCCTGAAGATGCCGGAATTTGCCGAAGAACTGGTGGTCATTTCGCGGAACCTGAAAAAGCTGCGCGAGCTGCTCCGCAATCCCGCTGCCTCGGCGCTCTACGCCGTCAGCATTCCCACGCACATGGCGCTGGAGGAGACCAAAGATCTGGTGGCGGCCTGCGAGCGCATGAGCATTGCCGTCCCGCTTCTCTTCCTCAATCTATTGACGCCGCTCTGCGACTGCCGCTTGTGTGTGGGCTTGCGCCGGCGCGAGTCGAAGGTGGCCGCGGAGTTTCTCCAGGCGTTGCCGCTTCAGCGGCAGATTCCGATCTACCGGCAGCCGGAGATCGGCGGGCTGGAGCAGTTGGAAAAGCTGGGCCAGAGCCTCTACCAGCACGCCGGAGAGGAGATGGCCGCCTATGCCGCATCCTGAAATCATCGACGCGCTCGGAGATTCCAGCCAGAACCGCTTCGCACCGGAGCTTTGTCAGTTGAAGGAGAGCGAGCGCGTCTCTGTCTGCGAGGTTCTGGATCGTGTACTGAACAAGGGAGTCGTAGTGGCCGGCGAATTGACCATCTCGGTGGCCGGCATTGATCTGCTGTACCTGGGCCTGAATCTGGTATTGACTTCGATCGAGACCGCCCGCAACAGCCTGCATAACGGGCAACCGCGAGGTGGTTTGTTGCTCGACATCGGAAAATCCGCGCATCGCGAGAGGAGCAGCCATGGCGTCGGCTGGAACCATGCGGCAAGTCGAGTCTGAATCGCTGGGGGACTTTGCCCAAGTGATGCAGCAGCAGGAGAGTCTCCAGCCGCTGGCGCCTTGCGCGCCTCCCTGCCGCGCACGCCTGGACCTGGACCCGGAGCAAGTGAAAAACGGCCTAGGCCAGCTTGTGCTCACCGTCGTCAAGCTGCTGCACGAGTTATTGGAGCGTCAGGCATTGCGGCGCATGGATGCCGGCTCGCTCACCGAGGAGCAGGTTGAGAGGTTAGGCATGACACTGATGCGCCAGTCGGAAGAGATTGACCGGCTGCGCAATGAGTTTGGACTCGAAGAAAAGGATTTGAATCTCGATCTGGGTCCATTGGGAACGCTGTTCTAGCAGAGGAGAAATATCATGGCCCAGCCAGTTACACATGCGCTGCAAAGTTCGACTTTGTCGGATGTTCTTGAGCGCGTACTCGACAAGGGCGTAGTAATCGCCGGCGACATCAAGATCAAACTGGTGGACATCGAGTTGCTCTCTATCCAGATTCGGCTGGTGATCTGCTCGGTGGACAAAGCCAAAGAGATGGGCATGGACTGGTGGGTCAACAATCCGGTCTTTTGCAGTCAGGCTCCACAGGGACAACTGGAGGCATCGCTGGCCCGTATCGACGAGCGCCTTGCCAGGCTTGAGTCCGCGGCGCCCGCTGTGCCGGTCGCCGTTTGAGCGCATCCCCGGCCTTCTACCGCGGAATGCGTTTGCCGAAAGATGTTTTTGCGGAAGCAATAGGAACGGCGGGAAAGGGGAGGGCTGAGATACGGCGTCAACACACTGCGCGAAAGGAGATGGCCACATGAAACGCGTCTTGTTCGTGGACGATGAAAGCAAGAACCTCGACGCTATGCGGCGCATGTTGTATGCAAATCGAAAACTCTGGGATATGCAGTTTGCGACCACTGGTGAAGAGGCCTTGCAAGCCTGCGCGGAGTGCCCCTTTGACGTGGTGATCACCGACATGCGCATGCCGGGAATGGATGGAGCCATGCTCCTGGGCCACATTCGCGATCTCTATCCGGACACAGCGCGTATCATCCTGTCGGGATATGCCGAAGACTCCATGGCAAGACGCGCCATTCCTGTAGCGCACCGCTTTCTGGCCAAGCCCAGCAATTTGTTGGAGCTTCAGGAAACCATTGAGCGGGTGTGCTCGCTGCAGGACTCGCTGAGTACGCTGGAAATCCGCAAAGTCGTTGGCTCGATCGGTCAACTTCCTTCCCTCTCAAATACCTATATGCGCCTGACGCAGGCGGTAACCAATCCAGACAGTTCTATCGACGAAATTGCCGCCATCATTCAGGAAGATATTGCCATGACGGCGAAAGTTTTGCAGCTTGCCAACAGTGCGTTTTTCGGGTTGGCGCAAAAAGTCACAACCTTGTCGAATGCCGTCTGCTATCTGGGAATGGAAACCACCAAACATCTGGCATTGGCTTCAGAGGCCTTCCGGGTCTTCGTCGCCAACCCCCATATCCCGAACTCGGTTTACGAGTCGATAGAGAAGCACGCGACCCGCACTGCGGATATTGCCCACGTACTTCCCGTAGAGAAAAACCTGAGCGACGTTACGGTCATCGCCGCGTTTCTTCACGATATTGGAAGTCTCCTCTTGGCCAGTTCAATGCCCAACGAATTCTGCGCCGTTCTCGCGCGCGCCGAGGAACGCAAATGCAAGCAGTTCGAGGCCGAGGAGGAAATACTCGGAACCTCGCACGCGGAAATAGGTGCATACTTGCTCGGGCTGTGGGGCATACCCAACATTGCCGTTGAGGCAATCGCGCACCACCACCACCCCACCCGCACACCGCACTCCGGTCTCGATTGCACGGTGGCCGTCTATTTTGCCGATCTTTTGGCGCACGAACAGGAAGCTCATCCGCAGGGGGCAGCAGAACTTGCACTTGAGGACGCCGACAAGGCTTGCCTTGAGACGCTGGGAATGTTGTCCAGCTTTGCAGAATATCGCGAGCTTGCATTCCGCTGTCACGTCTGAATGTGCTAGCCGTCTCGCAGATCGCAGACCAGCAACTGACCTGATAAGTCAAAACGGATCGAACCGTGAGGACGCGAGGAGAAAAAAATGGTCAGAGACGTCGTAGCTGGTCTGCCGGCAGCTTTTTGGCCCGTTCAGGAAAGTGTCAAGCCAGGACGGTAGAGAGTTCAACCTCGCAGAACTCAATCAATTGCAAAGAGAAGAGAGCCTTTCAGGAGTCATCCGCATCTGCGGGGGTATACTTGGGGGTATTTCGAATACAGGCACAGTATCTCTCTGATAATACTACCCTTATATTGCGTTACGAATCCTCTCTTGCCATATTTCTTTTAGAATCAACGGTTTGTCAATACAGCCTCATCCCAAGCCCCACATCATTTCACCCAAGAATTCCCCAAAGCCTACAGAATGGCCGTTCCGGCTGTTCCGAAAATGGCATCAACCATCATCTATTGAGCCGCCATTCGCACCTCTGAGTCCGTTTGCGTGTATCTTTCGTATCGTGAGGGAACGATAGTAAAGCGGCTTTAGAGATGCAGGAATGGTTTTTGGTATAGCTGATATGACGCGTGGGCAACGAGGACGGTGAGGCAGAAGGCGAGGGCAGTTCCTATGCCGTTGCTTCAGCCGGCGAGATGACGCGACTGGCTGAGACGGGTGAGCCACGCTTTTCCCTTCCAGAAGACCAGCCAATAGACGAGTTCATGGAACAGGTACAGGCCGTATGAGATGCGTCCCAGATAGAGGATCGGCTTTGGCAGGTATTTGGAAGGGAACGGAATACGCCGAGTTCCGGGCTATAGCAGCGTTTGATGGTCACTTGTAACGGGAAACCCTTCCTGTGATTTGGCCGCAACGGCACGGTTGAACTCTGGAAGACGCTGCCAGCCCCGCCCCCTGCATGACGAATTCGGAGCAGGGGAACGGGCCTAAGGGAAGCGGAAGGTAGCCGCTGTCAGGATTGCAAGTCACTGTTTATCCCTTGTAACACGGCACTCATCGCAGAACCGCAACGCCATACTGCGGTAGCGTGACGCTTGAAACGGTTCCCCCTTCGAGCACATCTTGCATCGGTCCGGGAAGAGCAATGGTGCGCGGCGAGCTTCCGTAGTTGGTGAAGATGAAGACCTGCTTGCCATTGCCGGAACGAATCGCCACATCGATGTCTTCCGGCAAATCGCTCAAGAGCGGATTGAGACCTGCTTGCTTCATCATCCACTTGACTGCTGCCTCCATCGCTGCACCGTTCAGTTCAGCGCCGATGTAGGTAATGCTGCCTTTTCCGACGGAGCGCGTTACCGCCGCCGGTTGACCGTTCAGCCATCCGTTGCTCTTGCCATAGCGCATGAGCGTCTTGGTCTGCGGCGAAGTCACGCGCAGTTGCTCCGCCCACAAGCGGTCCTCGCCAGCGCCCCAGTCGCCGTCGATGGGGACCGGTTTGTCGAGCGAATACCACTGTTCCACGCGCGCTCCCAGTAGTTCCGACAGCGGTCCAGGCTGCCGCTGGGGGTACAGGCTGTTGTCTTCATCCTTCATCGCGGAGCGCTGGGTCAAGACCAGGTGGCCGCCTCGGCGCACATAATCTTCCAGATTCCTTGCCGCCTCGGGCGTGAGCACGTTGAGCGCCGGAGCCACGACCAGTTTGTACCGGTCGAGCGGCGCAGTGTCCGACACAACGTCCACCGACCGGGCAAGCGCGCGCAGAGGGCCGTAATAGCTGACCAGAGCGTTCACCGGATCGAAGCCGCTGTTGTGACGCTGCCAATTGATTGACCAGCGGCTTTCGTAATCGTGCAGAATTGCAACCTGAGATTCGACTGTAGTCCCGGCCAGCATCGGCGCGGCCTTTTCGAATTCGGCACCGATCTGCTCTGCCTCTTCGTAAACGGGAACCGGAGTTCCGTCGGCGCCCACCAAGGCGCCGTGATACTGCTCCTGTCCGTTCAATGCGCTGCGCCACTGCCAGAATAAAACCGCGTCCGCGCCGTGTCCGACATCGTTCCAGGCCATGGCGCGCGTTTCACCTTTGTCGAGCATATTGTTGTTGGGCGACCAGTTCACCATGCCGGGCTGCGTCTCCATCACCCAGAAGTTTCTTCTAAGAAATCCTCTTGTGAGATCATGTCTGGCTCCCGCGTCGACCGGGTTGAGATGACCGATGCCGACGTAGTTATCCCAAGATGCAAAGTCGAGATCCTGAGCGACGGTGTAATGGTCGTAGGCATCGAACCATCCCATCATGTTGGTGGTGATCTTCTGGCGGGCATCGGCATGGGCGTGAATGGCATCGATCTGATTGCGCTGATAGCTACGCCACGTGTCGCTGACAAACTCCTTCCAGTTCAAAAGCAGGCCGGGGTTTCCATAGCCTTCCTGGATCGGAATCTGCGACCAATCCTGATAGCTTTCGCTCCAGTAGGTTGTTGTCCAGCGCGCATTCAGGTTTTCGAGTGTCTTGTACTTGGCGCGCAGCCACTGCTGAAACTGCGCCTTGGTCTCCGCGCCAAAACTTTCGTTGCCGTATTCGTTGCAGATTTGCCAACCAATCACATTGGGATCGTGACCGAAGCGCTCGGCCAGCTTTGTCGCAATCCCGGCGGCCAGTTCGCGATACTTGGGATTGGACCAGTCGAATTGCGTGCGGTTGCCATGTTGATCCTTGCGTCCGTCGGGAAAGGTGCGCAGTGTCTCGGGATATTTGGTGGTGAGCCAGGCGGGAGGCGCGGCGCTGGGCGTGCCCAGGACGACGGCGATATGATGCCGTTCGGCCGCGCGCACGGCGCGTTCGAGCCAGTCGAGTTGATAGTCGCCCTCGCGCGGCTCCAGGCTGCTCCAGGCAAACTCGCCGACGCGGACAACATGGATGTGCGCGGCTTCCATCAGCGACAGGTCCGCCTCCCAACGCGACTCCGGCCACTGCTCCGGATACCAGGCCGCCCCCAGCAACAACGACGGGGAGTACGGCGTCGAGGGAACCTGTGCCGCGACCAGTACAGATAAAGAGATCAACAAGGCAAGGCCAACTGCGATTTTTCTGAGCATAACTTTGTTCTCCATTCTTCCTGCATCATCGTAGTTTGTTTCGACTGGCGGATGCTGCACCGCAGCCATTCTATCGAGTCAGTTGCCAAGTTCCCAAGCCATCTAGCATCGATTGCGCCTGACGGCAGATGTCTACGCGCGAAACTGGGTCCGCGGCAAATAATCGTGGCTGTCACGGTGCCATTTCGGAAACCATCTTGTTCATCTCCTGCCCAGTGGTTCCCCAACGTTTCATCGGCAAACACCTCTCTGCTTCATTCTGTTGTCCGCGCCGCGAAGCGCAACGCATGATCGCACGATTCGCCAATCACCAAAGAGGTCTTGAGAATGGAAGAACCCTGCCGCGGACATACGTAAGGATGATTTGCGCCGCAATACATCGCTGCAAAGTAACAATTGGTAAACAGCACCGCACTGCACGTCAACGAGTACGTATAAAATACTTTATATGAATGATTTGCCTGAAATTCAGCCGTTAACCGTTACGAGGTGATTTCTCGGAACGCAGGGCCGAATTGACGGCCGATTCCGTCTGTCAAAACAGCGTTCTTGCCCGCAACACACGCCGCTAATCTCCGGTTCCGCGAGCGCGGATGCGCTCGCGCCTTATAATCAAGAGGGATTCAGTGCGTCTATTTAAAGGAGCGGCCCGTTTTGCCTCAAGTGAAACAAATGCCAACGCCTGCCCAGGTGCAAAGCGAGTTGCAGGCAATTTTGGCTTCCGAGACACTCATGCGGGCACCGGCGCTTTCTAGTTTTCTGGCATTTATTTGTGAGGAGACGCTCCAGGGACGCTCGGATCGTTTGAAAGAGTACACCATTGCTGTCGAGGCGCTTGGGCGCCCAAACGATTTTCAGCCCATTGAAGATCCAATCGTCCGGGTGCAGGCTTCCCGTCTGCGGGAATGCCTGAAGGGTTACTATCACAGCGAAGGTAAAGGGCATCCGGTACAGATTCGCTTGCCCAAGGGCCATTACGTGCCGGAATTTCGTTTGCTCGCGACTTGGGTTGAGATCGCCGTTCCTGTGCCGGTAACGGCACGGGAGCCAACTGCGAGCGCACTGGAACGACAACCCGCTCCTGCAACGACTGCGCAATGGCGCTGGCCTCTAGCGGTTGGAATGCTGCTGGTCGTTTGCGCGTCTGTTGCTGGTTTTCTCGTTCGCGCACACCAAACATACTCAAACGGGGTTGAGACCGCCCTGACGGCCGCTTCCATGCCTATTTCATCCGAAAGTGACATCATCAGGATTCTGGCTGGCTATCCAAACGCGCAATATATCGACCGGCTTGGGCGTGTCTGGACGGGTGACCGCAACTACAAGGGTGGGCGTGTGGAGCTAGCCGTCAATGAGCCACTTGTTCTGGCGGAAGATAGAAATCTGTGGCTGCATTATCGAGCAGGCGAGGAATTCGAGTACGACATTCCTCTGAAAGCCGGCCCGCATGAACTTCATTTGCATTTCGCCGAACCGGTCTATGGAGTCGATTCACTCGCTGGAGGCGGAGAGACGGCGCGGATCTTCGACGTGACCGCGAATAACCGCAAATTGCTTGATTCATTCGATATTCTTGGTGATGCCGGTGAGCCGAAGATTGCTGTCGAGAAGGTGTTCGACGACATAACCCCGGCGGTGGACGGGATGCTCCATTTGCGATTTTCCGCGCGCACGTCCGAAGCGATCATCAATGGAATCGAGATATTCCCCGCATCGCCGCACCGGATGAGGCCCATCCGCGTGGCAACGCGGAGCGTGCAATATGTGTCGCCTGACGGTACACTCTGGCAACCGGATCGATATTCTTTCGGCGGCCGGATTCATCCATTGCTGCAATCGGTCGCGGGAACGGGAGATCCCGGGCTTTACAGCAGTGAGCGGTTCGGGCATTTTTCCTACACGTTTCCTGTTGCGCCGGGAATCTATACGGCAATCCTGCATTTCAGCGAGGCCTATCACGGCCCTTCCAATCCCGGAGGGGGCGGCGTGGGCAGCCGTCTGTTCGATGTGGATTTCAACGGAGAAACGCTCTTGAAAGACTTTGATATTTTCAAGGAAGCCGGCGGAGCGAACCGCGCCTTGCGGAAACAGTTTCACGGCTTGAAGCCGAATGCATTGGGCAAGCTCGTCTTCACCTTTCAGCCAATCAAAAACTACCCCTGCGTAAATGCCATCGAGATCATCCCCGAATAGGGGGTTTCGAAGGAACCGTCATAAAGCATGATTCTGGGGAGCAATCCTCGGAATGGCGCTCAAACCCAGGTCAATGAGCGCAATGGGCTGTTCTCGCCACCCCAGGATCATGCTAGTTTGATGGGCGAAGGCTGGATGACTTCAATTCACTGCAATCCAAACAGCACTGTAGTCAGCCCTCGCATCCGTCCCGCCTGGATTGCAATCCACCGCAACTGTTACAGCGTGTTTGGCAATCAATGCGACTTCGGAATCAGGGCCTTCAGGATCGGCTCGTTCCATTTGTTGGTTTCCACATCGTAGACCACGAAATCAGCGTCGAACTGCCAGTAGGCCCAACTGAAACCGCGATCTTCGGCGGCCTTGCGAATGAAGGCGTTCCAGCGGACGCGGCTCTGCTGGGGAACCTTGTCATAGGCGCCGAATTCGCCTAGAAGAATGGGGCGATGATGCTCCTGACTCCACTGTGCGACGCCATCAAAGTCGCGCTCAACGGCGAGTTGCTCTTCCGCCTTGCCCCAGGGGATGTCATGCCCGCTGCGAATCTCTTCGGCAGCCCAAGGCGCTCCCTGATGCGTGAAGGGGAGAGGTTCGTAGTAATGGAAGGTCACAATAATGTGGCCGTCGTCGCCGGGCAAGGCAAGATCTTTCAGCGCGGCGCGGCTGTTCCAGACACCGGGTCCGATGACAATGTTGCGGGTGGGGTTGGTTTTGCGAGCGATGGCGAGCAACTCGGGAAAGAGGTTGTTCCATTCCTGGTTGGAGATGAGTCCGTGAGGTTCGTTGAGGAGTTCAAAGGTGACGTTGTTGGGAGTGTCCTTATAATGGGGCGCCACCTGTTGCCAAAAGGAGAGCAGCTTGGGCTTGCACGCGGCATAGTTCGTTTCGCCGCAGTAGATGAAGTCATGCTCGTCGAGAATGACCTGCAGATGCGCTTCGGTTGCATGGGCGACGACCCAGTCGGTCATGCGGAACCAGGAATCGGGCAGCTTGTTCTCTGCCGTCATGTACTGGAAGGCTTGCAGGTTGACGCGCACGGTGGTGAATCCGGCGTCATGAATCTTGCGGAAGTACTCTGCCTTGAAGCGGCCCTTGGAGAAATCGGCCCAGATAGGGTCGTAGCCCAGCACATTCACGCCACGCGTCATCAATTTGGTTTGCGCAAATGGGCCAATCGTGACAAAGCCCGCGGGCAGCGTAACTACGGGGGCAAGCGATTGTGCATGGGCGGCAGCAGCCAGCCCAACGAGAAAGAATAGTGCAAAAAAAGGCCGGACAAAGCAGGCCAAACAGATGCGAGTCAACATGATCGATCCTCTCCAAGCTTTTGGTGAGTGCGCAAAGGCGTTCTCCTATTGTATTGGGTGTTAGGTGCTCAACGCAGTGATTCTTAACCAACGGTGCGATGCGCGTCTTGATGAATTTTAAAGATCTCATCCGCCTCACAAAATGAGAGACATGGAGCGAACGAATCCTCTCCATGTCTCTCTTGCTGCAGCTCATGACCGAGCATAAGCAGGCAGTCGATGCACGCGCAGAGAGTGCATCGACTGCTTATTACTTCACGGTAAGGCTGAATGTGAACGTCTTGACGGTGTTGATGTTGGGAACCCCGGAAGTACCGCCGCTTGGGCTGCCTTTCATCGTCACCGTTACGGTGCTTGTTCCTGCAGAGGTGAGATTGTTGGCCGAGCCGGCGCATCCCTGCATCAGTCCAGCACCCGCGAGCAACGACGCAGACAAGGCCAATATCGCAATGACACGATATCCGTCCAGGATGCGGCGCTTGCGCGCAGCGATCAGCAGAGCCAACCCGCTGACGGGGAAGAGCCATGCCACGGTGGTCACTGCGGGCGCGCTGGTATTGATGGTCATGTTGATGGTTTGCGGGCCTGGAGGAACGCTAACCTTCGAGGCATTTACTGTGTAGGCAAAATTGGCTTCCGCGGGATCGAAGGTACACGTTGTATTGGCAGGCAATCCCGTGCAGGCGAAATCCACGCCGCCCGTGTATCCGCTGATTGGCGTCAGCACAAAGCTGCCGGATACTGATCCGTTGGTAGAAACATTGAGCGCTGCGGGTGCGCCTGAGACATTGAATTGCGGCTGCAGAATTGCGATTGTAACCGCGTTCGACGTGGAGGCCGCAAACCCGGCGTCTCCGCTATAGACTGCGGTGATCGTATACGTACCCAGCGGCAGGCTTGCGCTCTGACTCGAAAATACCGCCGCTCCCGAGGTGTTTACGGGAGCAGTGCCAAGAACTGTGCTGCCTGCCATGAAGCTCACGCTGCCGCTCGGAGACACGCCGGTACCGCTGGAGTTTACCTGCGCCGAAAGCGTAACGTAGGTGTTGTTGTCCGGAGGAATCGGTGTGCTGCTTGACGCCGAGGAGATGAGCGTTGTTGTCGTAGCAGCCAAAGCTACGTTGACGGTCAAAGACTGAGCCGAACTGGCAGCAAACGAAGCATTGCCGCTATAGGATGCGCCAATCGTGGTTGCACCGGCAAGCAGGCCAGAAACCGAAACGGTCGCCGTTCCCGAAGCGAGTGAAACAGGCGCTCCATAAGTCACGCCGTTGACAAAGAACTGCACAGTGCCGTCAGGCGTTGCTGTTCCGCTGGCAGCCGGAGCAACTGTTGCGCTGAATTGTACCGTCTCTCCAAACGTGAGCGCACCGCTGGTTGTCTGCGTCAGGGTTGTGGTTGTCGCGGGCAGGCTGGTTCCCGTGCCTGTGAGTGTGCCGGTGATGGTGGGAGCATTTACGGCATTCGACGAGAAGGTTAGTAGATCGTTACGCGTCCCCTGGCCTGTGGGAGAAAAGACAGCCGACAACAGGCAGCTAGAACCGGAGGCCAGCGAGCCACCGGCGGTGCAAGCCGGCGTCAGTGAAAAATCACCGGTATTGCCCGTGGCAGTATCCAGCGGGGTTCCAAAGGTGAGCGACAAATCTCCAATGCTCGATAATGTCAACGACTCGTCCGCGCTGCTGTCGCTTACATTCACTTTTCCAAAATTGAGAGCGCCAGCCGTGCGAACAATGTTGGTCACCGCGGCTGCCGACGCATCCGTCAGGTAGAGATTTCCAGAGTTGTCAGCGGCCAAAGCAGAGGGGGCCTGCAATCCCACGCCCAGTTGTGAGGCGGCGTTCAGATTGTAGGCGCCGCTCACGAAGGGCACGCGCTCGATTGTGGACGAACCGCTCTGCGTCACATACAGGCTGCCGCCCGCGTCGATCGCGACCGCAAGAGGGGAGTTAAGGCCTGCAACGATTGCGGACTGCGCGCCGGACGCGATCTCAAAGATCTTTCCCGCGCCCTTGTCGGCAATGTAGAGGTTATTCGACGCATCGACAACGAGTCCGCTGGGCGTGGTGAAACCGGAGCCAACGGTGATCGGAGTGGTGAAATTGATTGCGCCTCCATCGTTCGGCAAGCGATAGACTGCGCCCGCTCCCGCATCTGCCAGGTAGAGGTCGCCGCTGCCGGCTACGGCAACTGCGACGGGATCGTTCAATCCTGTCATCACGGCCGCTGGAGTTCCATAAACACCATTCACATAGGGTATCTGGAACAATTTTGCAGAACCGGAATCAGCGACATACACCGTGCCATCGGCGGCCACGGCCACACCAGCAGGAGCAGACAGAGAGGAGGCAATCACCGATGGAGCGGTAGATCCGGCAGGCAAGTAGGAGACAGTTCCCGCACCCTTGTCGGCGACGAAGAGATTTCCGCTTCCATCGATCGCAATGCCGCTGGGGATCTGCCATCCGCTACCAATGTTGTTCTGGGTTGCAGGATCGACGACCAAGCCAGCGCCGGAACCTCTTCCGGTCATCGCAAGCTCGCCAACTGCCGTTGTGCCGGAAAGGAGTTGGACACTGAGATTTCTGGCGCTGATTCCGGCGGGAGTCAAGGCCAGAGTCAACGTGCAGGATTGGCCCGCGGAGTAGCTGGCGCCCAGTGTGCAGGTTCCCGCGCCGGTATTCGCCACTTCCGTAGAGGGGCCAGCCCCGGATGTGATTTGCAACGCTGAAAGTGTCAGCGCGCTTGGGTTGTTGAACGCCAAATTTACCGTGACGGCAGCGGACTGCGTTCCGGCAGCGGTAGCGGGAAAGCTCAGGCTGCCCAGCGTGCTCATCGAGATATTGCTGCCATCCGTGGTGTAGACGGCGCCGTTACCGCCAACCCCTGGATCCCACTGCGTATAGATGGGCAATACCAAGGACGTTCCGGCCCCATCGATGGCTCCGTTGACGAAGGGGACCTCGTCGATCACGCCGCTATAGCTGTTGAGCGCGGAGTTAGAGACAAACACGTTGCCAGCGGCATCCGTGCGGAGTCCGATGATCGAATTGAAGCTGGAGGTAACGAGCACAGGGGTGGAAGCTCCAGCCGAAATCGTGTAAAGGCTGGCTCCGATCGAGTAATAGAGATTGCCTGCCGCATCAGCGGCGACGTGCGAGTCTCCATACGAGTTGGTTGTACCGGAGGTCAGAGTTACTCCACTGATTGCGGAGCAAGTTCCCGATGGAGTGATCTTGAACAGGCCACCCTCATTGTTTCCGGCAGTATAGACATTCCCCGCGCCGTCCACGGCGACAACCTGGGTTCCCAGGTAACCGCCGTCCGCGGGCCAACAAATGTCACCATATTGGTTGTGGATGATATCCACTGGCGTTCCACCCCCCGCGGGTACCTTCCAGAGCTTGCCGCTGTAGTCGGTCACATAGGCGTTGCCGGCATTGTCCACCGCAACACCCTTGGGATAGGAAAGCCCTGTTGCAAGGGTGATGACAGCGCCGCCGTTGGCAGGCTGTTCGAGCAATTTACCGAGATCCGGCCGGGTGTAATAGACATTGCCCGACGCATCGGCGGCAACAGCCTGGATTTGTTGATTGCCCGTGTAGGGCATCGCTGTCACGGAGGTCACGACCTGTGGAGGCGTGAAACTCTGAGCCTTCGCGCTCAACGGAGCCAAAATTGCCGCGACCGCTAGAGACTGCGCGAGCCATGCGGAGATGCTTTGCTTAAGAATTCTGAAATTCATTCTGTTCCTCATTTCTGGCCTCGCGACCTCAGAAGTTATACTTCACGGCTAGCTCTGCTACACGGCGGCCTTCCTTGATGGTGCTAACACCAAAGCCGGCAGCAGGCTTGGCCAAGGCAGGCGACTGCGTTTCTCCACCCGGCGCGGGATTGCTCATGTTGAGCGCAATCTGCGTGGGGAACGAAGTGCTGAAGCTGGTCAAGGCGTGATTGAGAAAATTGAACGCGGCAAATCGAATCTGAAGATTCTGCTTATCTTTCAATCCGATGGTTTTGGCCACGGTCAAGTCGCTGTTGAAAAAAGCCGGTCCGCGCAGATACGGGTAGTTGAACTGGCCATTCTCCCCGATATTGGGCAACTGGAAGCAGTTGCCGTTGACAAACTGGTTCGCTACCGTGTGATTGGCAGGATTGCAGGTCAGCATGGGCTGCAACAGGACATCCGGAGTGCCAAGGAAGGTTATATTGTCGACGTTGAGCTGAGTGCCGCTGCCCGGCGCTCCCAACTTACCCTGCACGTTGAAGTTTGAATAGTAAGTCGCTTGCAGGTTCGGACCGCTTTGAATCCCGGTGATGCCGGAGATCTGCCAGTTGTTGATGATGGCCGCGGCCAAGCGGCGGCCATGGTACGGGCTGCCTAAGTCGAAAGAGTAACTCGCATTGAAGATGTGCGTGCGATCGAAGGAAAGCGGCCCATAGTTGTTGCGCAGATCGGTGGCATCCGAGGCGTTTCCGTTGTAGTATCCATCGCGAATACCCAGCGCCTTGCTCCAGGTGTAGTTGATGCCGTAGTTCAACCGGCCGCTCTGCTTGTTCAACGAGGCTTGCAGCGCGTTGTAGTTCGAGTAGAGGATGTGACGCGGCACGTCGATGGCAGCGTATTGGGAGCTAAGTCCCGGCGTGTAGTAGGGCCTGTAGTCATCCACCTGCTGGGAGGAAAGCGAATCAAGCTGCCCAACCGGCACGACTGCGCCCGTCTGCGGATCGGGATGGAAGAACGCCCCGCGCGGCACCGGGTTGACATTCTGCAGGGTCAGATTGAGGTTATCGACGTTCTGTGCGGTGAGATGCTGTCCGCGATTGCCGGCATAGCCAAGCTCGAGCTGCGACTTGCCCGGCAATTGTTCATCGAAGGTGAGGCTATAGGTGTAGGTGAGCGGTTGCTCGCTGTCTCCCTTTGGGAGGCCATATGCGGTCACCGAAGCACCGGAGCTGTAGTTGCCCGCTCCAGCGCCCGGGTCGCCTGATTTCGTGACCAAATTGAGCTTGCTGAGTGAGATGCCGGGTCCGCCGGTAATGGCTGTAATCTGGACGCCCTCGGCCAGAGCGGCTGCCGACTGCACCACATTCCAGTTATCGTGGTTGCGATACATGCCCCAGCCGCCGCGCACGGTCGTCTTGCCGTTGCCGAGAGCATCCCAGGAGAAGCCGGCGCGAGGCTCATAGAAGGCCAACCGCGCGGGAATGCCTGCGTTGGGGATCGAGGGATTCAGGCCATGCCACGTGAATCCCGGCACCTTGCTTCCGCCGCTCAGCAGCGCGGGATCGAATACCGCGATTCCAATATCATGCCGATCTTCCCACGGCCCAAGATGTTCCAGGCGGATGCCAATATCGACGTTGAGGCGGGAGTTGACCTTCCAGGAGTCAGTCACATAGCCGTTAATGGTCCAGAAGTAGAGATCCTGAATCGGCACAAAGTTCTGCTGGCTATACTGCTCAATCTGGCCTTCAAGGAAGTTGGCAGCATAGTTGCCGCTGCTATGCACGACGGTGTTGTCGGGATCGGTATACGTCGTCCCGTAGTAATACGCGGCAATCTGGCCATTGGTGCTGGAGTTGGAGGGCAGGAGGCGCTGGTTGTTGGCTACCTGCTGGGCATAGATTCCAGCCTTGATTGTGTGCGTGCGGTAGACGTAGGTTACGTTGTCGGCCGCCGAAGGGATGAACTTGCGGGCATACGGCTTGGCGACGGAGAAATCGGGAAACAGACCGAGCGGCAAACCGTCATAGTTGTAATCGTGCAACTGAGGATACTGAAGCGTATTGGCGCCGTAAAAACCCTGGTACGTATATCCGATTGTCTGGGCGTCAAGCGCGGATTGACTCTTGGGCACGAATTCCTGATCCATAAAAGTCAGATTCGCAGTGGTTTCGTTGGTCATCCTGGGAGAAATTACCACCGTGAGGTTCAGGCCCCCGGTCTGCGAGTCGATGGTGCTCTTCAGGCCTCCTCCCGGCGTGTCCACGCCACCCATATCCGCGGTCTGCGCGGGTGAGTAATAGGGAACCTCGGGCACGCCGCTCACGCCGCGCTCCACGTTGTAGGTGCCAAAGAGCTTGACGTTGTCGCTAAAGCCATAATCGATGCGCACGCGGCCCTGCCACAGGTCATTGCCCACAAGGTTCGTCGTGACGTAGTTATACCCGTCGCCTTGGTTGGTGCGGTTGGGCAGGGGCAGTACGCTCAGCAGGGCAGCCGCGCTGCTGTCGATGGCTGTGATGGCGCCAAACAGCGAATGGCCGTCCGGACCCGTCGTCGGCACTGTGCCGACATTGTTGTAGAGAGAGTTGTTAATTTTGGAGGTGCCGTCTGGATTGCAAGAAAGCGCCGGAGCTCCTAAATACTCCTGGAGTGCCGCGCAACTGAAATCACCGCCGCGCATCTTCTTGGTGGGCACAAGCGCCTTGGCCACGGCCTGGGAAGCGCTTCCGTAGGCGTAGATGTTGCGCTGCGCGTAATCTTCCGCGCCGGCAAAAAACGTCAGTTTCTTGCGGGAATTGAAATGGGTGCCCGGAATCACCAATGGACCGCCAATGTTGCCGCCTGGATAAATGTACCGGTCGGTCGGCTTGTCCTGCCCCGTGTATTTCGAGAGCCAGTCCTGTGCATTCAATTGATAGGTGCGGCCATAGACATACACCGCGCCGTGGTACTGCTGGCCTCCCGACTTGCCGACCGCGTTGACAACGACCGGGCCGTTGGAGGATTCCGCGGTGAAGTTCGAAGTCTGAACCTTCACCTCCTCGACCATGTCCGTGTTCACGTTTTACACCGAGTCGCCATAGTTGCCCGGATCACTGATATTGGCGCCGTCGGAGAGCATGGTAACGCCGTTGGCTGAGTTACCGTTGGCAGCATAGGAACGGAGCGCGCCCGTCACGTTGACCTGGGAGGGATCATAGGTGCTATTGTCCACGCCGCTTGAAGTTTGGGCAATTGCAAATCCCGGCAGCATCTTGACCAGTTCGCCGACATCCCGGCCCTCGACCGAAATTTTCTCGATATCCCCCGCCGTTATAAGAACACTCTTTTCACCGTTGCTGGTATCAATCAGACCTGCATCGTTGGCTGTTACGGTGACGGTCTCGGAATTCGCGCCAATTTGAAGGACAACCTTCGAGCGCATCCGCCAAATCGAAGCCAAAGCCCCGCGCGAGATCGCCCTGCCCACCCGTCAGCCCTCCACCACCATCGACGCGCTGGAGAAGGAGTTCCATCGCAAGAAGCAGCGAGAGCTGGAAGCCGCCAGCCGCTCCGGCGGAGACGCCAGCCAGCCCAGCCAGCGCCGCACCGGCGAAAAAGTAGGCCGCAACGACCCCTGCCCCTGCGGCAGCGGCAAAAAATACAAAAAGTGCC
>CAYVGW010000016.1:0-44378 GCA_964450895.1 uncultured Occallatibacter sp.
GCTGGTGGCGGATTTTCCACAGATGAACTTTACCCAAATGCACGAGCGGCTCCGCCTGGAACTGCTGCGCAGGATCCAGCGAGGGACGGTCAGTGTCTCGCTGCTGGCGCGCCAGACGGGCTTTGGGCAGTCCCATCTCTCCAACTTTCTGCACAACCGCCGCCAGCTTTCCCTGGAGGCCATGGATCGAATCCTCACCGCCCAGCACATGGCTGCCGGCGATCTGCTACCCGCTGCCTATCAGCATGAGGCTCTGCCCGCGGACGGCGAAAGCAGCTCGGTACCTATCGTCTCGCACGCGGCGGCGCTCTTTGAGCCGTTCATCCGTCCCTCCGCCGCGCAAAGCC
The DNA here is from genome assembly GCA_964450895.1 of uncultured Occallatibacter sp. Lineage (GTDB taxonomy): Bacteria > Acidobacteriota > Terriglobia > Terriglobales > Acidobacteriaceae > Telmatobacter. The sequence continues at coordinate 348 of CAYVGW010000016.1, forward strand.
TGTTGCACCTGCCCGCCGGATTGTTGCAGACCCTCCGCACGCGCCCCTCCAATACACGCCGCGCATGGCAGCGCTTCGTCGCCGTGCGCGTTTCCGCCTCGGACGCCGCCGCCATGGACCCGCTGGTGCTGCCCGACGCCATCACGCTGATCGACCGCCATTACAACTCGCTGATGCCCTACCGCCCCAACCGCCCCAACCTCTACGCCGTCCGCCACGGCTCCCATCTGACGCTGCGGTACGTGGACTTTGTCGCCAACCGCCTGGTCCTGCGCCCCCACAGCATCGCCTACCCGGTGGACCTGATCGAAATAGACTCCGGCGAAGCGCCCAGCGAACTGATCGCCGGCCGCATCGCGCTGATTCTGAATGAACTGTAAGGGTTTATCCGCGACAAGCTACGAAGAGTGCCTTCTTCTGCCACGCCTTGGCTTAGGGATTGCCCCTTCTGGAATTACTGGCGCGAGCGGAGGCATGATGAGGCGCTCATACAATCCAAAGAGGTGTTCGACGCGCTCACGGTCGCTCGAAAAGGCCGTCTGCCGATAAAGTCTATCTACCGCCAGATCAAGCTCGCGATGGGCGCGCGCCAGAGAGGGCGACATTGTATCCACGTCATAGAGATCAGCTAAAGATGCAGCTTTGAACTCCGCCCTTGCATCAAGAACGCCTTGCGCCAGATTCGTAACTCGAGTACGCTGCTTTTCATTCGCTTCAGGCCATGGAAATGTGTTATAAACAACACCTGCGGAATATCTGAAATCGCTCTTGAGCCGCCCGCCGATGTGGCGCAGCCAGGACATGTGCATCCGCGATGTCAAAATGCCGAAGTGCCAGAGGGATGCGCCCAGGATGACTCGCAGTAAATTGCTTGGCACCGTCGGCGGCCGCAGCCATCCGATCGGAATATATGCGCGGCGCTCTGAACTAACTTCTGGAATCACCAGAAATCGGTTCTTCGGAATCACCGTCACGTGAAAGCGTGTAGGCGTGACAGCCAGCGCGCGCGTTCCGGCGCTTGTACTTGCTAGCCGGAATTTCCGCACCGCAGCAATGCGCGTCTTCACCAAAGGCAATAAACGCAACTCGGCAGGGTCTGCTTCATCCAGAGCAAGTATCCAGCGCTTTTCGTCATACAGAAACTCGGTTGCGCCGACAAACGGACGAAGATAGCGCTTGGCTCCCGGCTCCTGGCGGAGAAAATCAGCCCTTTCTTCGGTATTGAAGATGAATTGTCCATTGTCAATCGGCTTTGAACCGATGATCATGGGCGGCACGTCGCACAACGGCTCCGAGCGCTCTTTCACTACCAAGTGCCGATCTGCCAAGTTCCCGCCATCGAAAAGATAGGGTGTTAGCGCCGCATGCAGGCTCTCCACCGGATCGTCGTGAAGATCGGAATACGTGAAGAGCCGCTTCATCGGCGATTCATCGGCGCGTCGAGTTAGCCCAATGATAACGACATGAACATGGGCCATGCCTCTGGCATCGCTGCCCCACGCAAAGGTGCGATGCGCGAAAGAAATCTCCAGTCCATGGCGTTCAAAGAGAATGGGCCAGAGCTGCGCCACCTGCTCGCCTTGTGTAATAGAGTTGGTGGCGACAAATCCGATCTTTGTATGCGATCCCTGAATATATAGTCCGGCGACGATGAACCAAGCGGTAACAAAGTCCAGAGTCCCTCCGCTGCCGCCCAGAGCCGCGATGCGCTTGACCTGAGCGCGCTGTTTTTCGCTCTGATATTTTGAACCGCCAAAAGGAGGATTTCCAAAAAGATAGGTACACTGCGCCGCAGGCAGCACCGTCTCCCAATCAATATCAAGAGCATCTTCGTTGTGGATATGCGGAGCAGCCTGAATCGGAATGCGCGCATAATGGTCGCCAAACTCCAGCGAGAGCCGGCTGTTCATGATGTGATCCATCATCCACAGGGCCACTTCGGCGATGCGTGCGGGGAACTCGCCGATTTCGATGCCGTAGAACTGATCCACATTGATGCGCGATAGATCGGCGACGTTGATGTTGCGCTGGCCCGTTTGGAGCTGTTCCGCAAAAATCTCTTTCAGCAGATTGATCTCCAGGCTGCGCAGTTCGCGGTAGGAGATGATGAGAAAGTTCCCGCATCCGCAGGCTGGATCAAAGAATTTCAGGCTTGCCAGCTTATCGTGAAAGCGCACCAGCGCCGCCGTGCGGCCGCCATTGCGCCTCTGACACAGGCGATCAAACTCTTCCTGCAATTCATCCAGAAACAGCGGCTTGATTACCTTGAGAATGTTTTTCTCGGTCGTGTAATGCGCGCCTGATTGGCGTCGCTCATCCGATTGCATCACCGACTGGAAGAGAGAGCCGAAGATAGCCGGAGAAATCGCGTCCCAGGAAAAATCACAAACATCCAGCAAAAGCCGCCGCATCCCTGCATCAAAGGCAGGAATGGGAAGCCGCTCGGAAAACAGTTCGCCATTCACATAGGGAAATTGTTGCAGGGATTCGTCAAGGAGGAGCTGTCTGCAGTCAATAGGTGTATTCAATACCTCGAAGAGCTGAACCAGCCATTGGCCGACATCGCTGCCATCTTCCCGGCTCCGTTCCTTGATCAGGTCGTGAAAGATGTCGCGCGGCTCAAAGATGCCGGTATCGTCGGCGAAAAGGCAGAATAGCAGCCGGACCAGCAGTCGCTCCAGATCGTGGCCAATATAGCCGGATTTCTTCAAGGCGTCGTGTAGCCTGCCCATGCGCTCGGAGGCTTCGATATTAACTGGATCCTGATCGCGAAAAGTACGTTTCTGTACGCCGAGAATAAAAGCAAAGGCTTCTATCTTCCTGGGCAAATCAATGAGCTTGAACTTGACAGGCTCGCTCTCTTCGTCCAGGTCATACAGCTCGAAGTTCTGAAAATCGCTGACCAGGATATAGCGCGGCAGTTCATGCTCTTTCAGGCCGGGAAAGTAATCGAGCGCCTGCTGCTTGGCGCGGTCAAGATTTCGCCCGGCGCTCTTTTGCTCGACGAGCAGAACGCCTTTCCAAAAGAGATCAATGAATCCGCGCTTCTCTCCCAAGAGCTTGACTGGCTCCTCGAAGCGGGCAACTCGCCGCAGTGAGACGCCAAAAACCTGAAAGAACTCATTGTAAAAGGTTTGTGTTTCACCCTTTTCATATTGGGCGAACTTCCACTCCTCGGCGAAGCGAGCGGCGCGGGCGCGTATCTCATTCCAGCTTAGATGCATGAATCATCCGTTCAGGAGCTTGCAAGAACAAGTTTATCCGCTCAGGAAGGCAAAATATCAGAAAATCTCTTGTTCTCTATGCCACTATCCGCAAATTCTTCGAGGCGTATCGCGCGATATTTCCATCGGCAGTCACCAGCGCCAGTTTTTCGACCGAAGCCTGCGCAATCAGCATCCTGTCGAAGGGATCCTTGTGAATCAGCGGCAGCGCGTGGACCCCGGCAATGTGCTCAGGGCGTAGAGGCAGCGGCGTGGCGGCCAATTGATCCAGCGCATCGAACCACCACGTGCGCGGGTCGCCCACGTCAAGCTTGCCCTTCATGCTCTTGAGCATGACCTCCCAGTACGTCAGCACACTCAGTACATTCGGACCGGTCAAAACTGCTTTGAGCGCCGAAGCTGTGAGCGCTTCGGGAGTCTTGAGCGCCCAAATCGCCGTGTGCGTATCAAGCAAGTACCTGCGAATTGGAGCTTCGTCGCTCAACAGTGCTTACCCAGAAGCTCTTCTTCGGTGATGGGATCATCCCAGCCGGGCAGCAGGCGGATACGGTCCTTCATTTCGCCCAAACGCACTTTACGGCGCTCCGGCGGCGGCGGGGCAAGCTGGGCGACCGGACGGCCGTGGCGGGTGATGACCACCTGCTCGCCGCCTTCGACGAAGCGGATCAGTTCAGTGAAACGATTTTTGGCTTCCGCAGTGCTGACGTTCATGGTTTCCATTATAGCTATAATTTATGGCCATAACAAGCCAAATGACAAGGGTCCGTTGGGTTTTGAACGGATACGAAACAAGCGTGGACTGGGAGGTCCACGCCACAGCCGACCAGGAGGTAGGCGCTACAGTTTTCTCTCTCGTGGATCGGCAACGCCGGCGGGAGATTCAACTGGCACGCCCGCGCCGCTCCCCGGCGAACCGGCGGGCGGCTCGGGCGTGGGTGGAGAAAAACTACTCTGCGACAGCTTCGGCGGCAGGTTCGGCGGCGGGCGCTTCCTCTGCGTCCTCGGCCAGGACCTTGACCTTCACGTGCGCGGCCACTTCGCGGTAGAGCTTGATGATCACGGTGAACTCGCCCAGGCTCTTCAGCGGCTCGTCCAGGTGAATCTTGCGGCGGTCGATCTCAAAGCCCTGCGCAGCCAGAGCGGCGGCGATGTCGGCCGAAGTGACGGAGCCAAAGAGATGGCCGGCTTCGCCGGATTTACGAGTAAATTCGAGTTCGACGGGCGTGAGCTTGACGGCCAGCGCCTCGGCTTGCGCCTTCTCGGTGGCGGAGCGGCGGGCGGCGGCGGACTTCATCTGCTCCACCACGGCCTTGTTCGCCGAAGTGGCTTGCAGCGCCAACTTGCGCGGCAGCAGATAGTTACGGGCGTAGCCGTCGGCTACCTTCACCAGATCGCCGCGATGGCCCAGATGCAATACATCATCCTTCAGAATGACTTCCATGACAAATTCTCCTGTGTGCGGGCTTCCGCTAAAGCCGAGGGCGCTCTTGTCTTCCCGGACAAGATCCCCAGCCCAAACAGGCCGCACCCGGTTTTAGATCGGCATCCACAGTATTGCCTTCCGCCGAATCCACAGCGCCGCTCCTCGGGAGCAAGCGCGCGAGCCAACGAAACGGCAGCCGAAGGTGACTTTCTCGACGAGTGAATAAGTGAAAGAGTGAAAAAACTGCACTAGCTTCACTCGTTCACTTGTTCCCTTCATCACTTTTCACTAGTGCCGCGTGGCAAAGGGCAGCAGGGCGATATTCCGGGCCTGCTTGATGGCGCGGGTCAGGCGGCGCTGGTGCTTGGTGCAGACGCCGGTCAAACGGCGGGGCACAATCTTGCCACGCTCGGCCACAAAGCCCTGCAGCAGACGAACATCGCGGTAAGGAATGGCGTCAATCTTCTCCGTGCAGAACTTGCAGACCTTCTTGCGGCGGAAGAACTTGCCGCGTCCGCCGGGACCGCCGGAAGGCCGGCCGCCCGGTCCGCCCGCCGGACGCCCGCCAGAGCGGGGACCAGAGCTGTGGCCAGAACTCGGACTGGACTCCGAGGCGGATGCTGCGGGTGTACTCGTTGCTTGATTCTCTTCAGACATGCTGTTTCCTCTTCACTCTCTTGGCTTTCGGCAAAACCTCGCATGGTCCGCCAAAACGCTTTTTCAGGCCACGGCCTACTTCCCCAAAAGCGGAACAAGCAGCGGCAATTCATTTACCGTGGATAGTCAACAGTAGACAGTAGACAGTTTCATCCTTCAACCGTTTATGCTTCACTGCCGACTGACAACGGTTGACTGTCAACTGCTTAAGCAGCCGGAACCGGCTCAGCAGCGACTGGCGCAGCTTCCGCAACGGGCGCAGCCACCGGAGCAGCAACCGGAGCTGGCGCAGCCACTTGGCTGCTACGGCGAACGCCGCGCAAAGCCTTCACCTTGGCCAGCCGCTTCTCTTCCTCGTCAATGCGCACGGTGATGAACTTGATCACCGGCTCGGTCACGCGCAGGCGGCGCTCCAGCTCCAGAACCACCGCGCCATTGGCCTCGACGGTCAGCAGAACGTAAAAGCCGTCGTTGAACTTGCGCACCGTATAAGCGAGCTTGCGCCGGCCCATCTTCTCCACCGTCTTCACCACGCCGCCACCCTTGGTGACGTTTTCGCTGAAGCCGGTAATCAGCTTGTCAACATCCTCTTCGGCCGCATCGGGCCGCACAATGAACATCACCTCATACAAACGGGTCATCCAGTTTCCTTTTCCGCTGGACTCTCAGGATTCGCTCCCGATCTCCAGCCTTGCACTTGACTCTTGCCTTCCAGGGCCTATTCCCTGTTCCCTATTCCCTGTCTTTCCGGTTGAACTCATTCATTGCGGCCGCCGGTCCCGCATCGAGGATGCGCCGTGTAGCCATAGCTACCCGGTCAAAAACCTCGTCCAACACCGTCAAATCTGCCTTGCGCAACGGCGAAAGCAGGTAATCTTTACCCGGCCGCCGGCCACCCACATTTGCCTCTGGCGGTAAATCCAGCCCCACCCCAATGCGCAGCCGCAGCCATTCCTGAGAGCCCAGAGCGCCGGTCACGCTGCGGACACCGTTGTGCCCGGCAGGCGATCCACGCTCCCTGATCTTGAAGCTTCCCAGCACCAGATCCAGCTCGTCATGAATCACGAGCAAATCCCGTGCCGGGTCCGCCTCAAACTCCCGAACCAGCGCGGCCACGGCCAGCCCGCTCAAGTTCATGAACGTTTCCGGCTTGGCCAGAACCACCTTGCGCCCCGCGATCATGCAGGTTGCGGTAGCGGCCCGGCAGCGCCGGTTCTGCACCACAACCCCTTCTTGCTGGGCGATGCGGTCGATGGCCATGAACCCCGCGTTGTGCGGGGTCCACAGATACTCCGGACCCGGATTGCCCAGCCCCACAACAATGAAAGGGCCGCGTACTCCGGACTGGCTTTCCTCCGCCAAGGCTTACTTCTTTGCCGCGGGCTTCTTGGCGCCCGCATCGGCAGCTTTGGCCGCGTCTTCCGGCTTGCCCTTCTTGGCCACTTCCGGCTCGGCTGCGGCGCCAGCGGCTGTCGCGGCTGCTTCCGTCTCGGCCGCCGTCGGCGCCTCTTCGCGAATCGCGGTAACGTGCGCCACGGTCGCATCCTCGTGGTTGATGAACTTGATCTTCTCCGAGTGCGGCAGACCGCCGACGCGCAACACGCCGTGCAGTTCCAGAGAGCTGACATCCGCATCGATGTGACTGGGAATGTCGGCCGGCAAGCACTCGATCTCCACTTCGCGCAGCACCTGATCCAGAATGCCGCCGGAGTTCTTCACGCCCGCGGGAATGCCGATCAGCTTGACGCGCACGCTCACGCGCAAGGTCTTGTCCAACGCAATGCGCTTCAGGTCGATGTGAATCAGCTTGTCGTTCAGCGGCTCGCGCTGCCAATCCACGATCATCGCCTTGGCCAGACCTTGGCCTTCAACTTCCACGTCAAAGATCGTGTTATGGCCGGTCTCCGAGAAAAGAATCTTGGAAATCTGCTTGGGGTCCACCTCGACGGCCACCGGCTCACTGCCCGGACCATACAAAACGGCGGGAATCTTGCCCGCGACGCGCACGCGGCGAGCGGCATTCTTGTTGAACTTGCCCACGCGGGGCTTGGCTACGACAACTTCAGGCATTCGCTCTCTCGTTTCTGATTCGGGCACGGAAATACAGCTTTCAGCTATTAGCCGTCAGCTTTCAGCTCCGGCGTTGACTGCGAACTGGATTACTCCGCTCCCTTTGTTGTGGTCAGCCTTCAGCTATCAGCTTTCAGCTAGAATCCAGAAGCTGAAAGCTAATAGCTGATAGCTGACAGCTAACTAAACAGCGTACTTACGCTGGTCTCCATGTGAATGTTCTCGATGGCCGCGCCTACCAGGCCGGCAATCGAAAGCACCTTGATCTTTTCCAACTTCTGCGCCGCCTCGGTGAGCGGAATGGTGTTGGTTACCACCAGTTGCTTCAGGCTGGAGGCGGCAATCCGCTCGATGGCCGGATTGGACAGCACCGCGTGGCTGGCGGCGGCATACACCGCCTCCGCCCCGGCGGCATACACCGCGTCCACGGTCTTCACCAGCGTCCCGGCCGTATCCACAATGTCGTCCAGAATCAAGCAGCTCCGGCCCTTCACGTCGCCGATCACGTTCATCACTTCGGTGACGTTCATATCCGTGCGGCGCTTGTCCACAATGGCCAGCGGCGCTCCTACCTTCTGTGCAAAGAAACGTGCCCGCTCCACACCGCCCGCGTCCGGCGAGACAACAGTTAAATTGGGCAGCGCCAGATCGCGGAAGTAGCTCACCAGCACCGGGCTGGCGTAAAGATGATCGACCGGGATATTGAAGAAGCCCTGAATCTGCGCCGCGTGCAGGTCCACAAAAAGCGCGCGGTTAGCGCCCGCCGTGGTCATCAGATCCGCCACCAGACGGGCGCTGATCGCCACTCTGGAGCGGTCCTTCCGATCCTGCCGGGCATAGCCGTAATATGGAACCACCACCGTGATCCGCCCCGCCGAAGCTCGCTTCAAGGCATCGATCATCACCAGCAGTTCGATCAGGTTCTGATCCACCGGATAGCAGGTCGGCTGCACCACGAAAACATCCACGCCGCGCACATTTTCCAGCAGTTGGAAGTAGACCTCGCCGTCGGCAAAGCGCTGTAGCTTGGCTTCGCCCACCTGTACTCCAATGTGGCGGGCAATCTCCTCGGCCAATGGACGATTCGCCGTGCCGCTGATCAGCTTGAATCGCTTGTCCTCGCTCAGACTGCGGCTGCGCTTGCGATCGGCGGGCTGTTTGCCCTCCTTCGCCTTGGCGGCCTCGGCGGTTGCCAGTTGCGCGGCCTCTTTTGCCGCCGCCTGTCCGCCGTCTTGCTGGTTGTCTTCCGTCGATGCTGTCACGGTTCCTCTTTAGTGGTCAGGGGTCAGGGATCAGGGGTCAGCATATGCCGTTCCTGTTCCCTGTTCCCTGTTCCCTGATCCCTGAACTTTGGCTGGGCGACTAGGATTCGAACCTAGACAAATGCCTCCAAAGGGCATTGTCCTACCATTAGACGATCGCCCAAAACTTACGGCAGAAGCATCTCGCGCCAGTACTTGGCTCGCTGCAGAGTGCGCGTCAGCAAATTCGCAACTCCCGCCGCCTGCAAGCGCTCGCGCGCCGCTTCCGCATCTCCCTGGGTTTGGTAAAGCCCAAAGAGCGCCGAGCCTGACCCAGACAGCGAAGCATGGAGAGACGCCTCCGGTGTGCCCGAAGCCGCAAGAATACGCTTGATCTCTGCAAGGGAAGGATGCTGGCGGAAGACGACTCGTTCAAAGTCGTTCGCAATCCAGCTCGTGATCCCGGTGCGGACAAGCGCGGACTCCAACGGTCCGGCCAGGTTCTCTCCATCAGGGAGAACACCGGAGGAGCCTGCACATTGCTGTCCTTCCGGAATCCCTCCGGCAAAGGCGCTGGCATAAGCGCGGCTCAACTGCTCTAGTTTATATGTACTGGCCTCGGAGGTCAAACCCTCCTCCGCGCAGAGTGCATCCCAGTCGCGAAATGCCTGCGGCGTGCTGACCCCAACCTCCGGCAAAGCCACCACGCACCAGACCGGCTCGAAGTCCGGCAGCGACTTAACCTTCTGACCTCGATCCGACCCCAGAATTGCGCCACCGATGAGAAAAAGCGGAACATCGGAACCGACTTTGGCGGCAATATCGAGCTTCTTGACAATCCAATCCCGCCAGTCAATATAGGGGATATTGGCGGCATCCTGCACGGACTTGCCTTCAATGGGAGAACCAATCCCCAGCTCTCTTTCCAACCCCACCAGCGCCGCCACGGCATTGGCCGACCCAGCCCCCAGCCCGCCCTGCACCGGCAGCCGCTTTTCTATATGGACCTCGACCTCGGCGGCAATCCCCAGCGCCTCCAGCGCCAGCGCCACCATCTTCCAGGCCGTATTGCGCCCATCGGTAGGAACACGCGCATCATTGGAGGTCATCCGCAACGCCGTCGCAGCCGCATGTCGAGCCGTAACCGTCACTACATCATAAACTTCCAGCGTTTGGTAGACGGTCGAGAGCGCATGGAATCCATCCGCGCGCGGCGCGCCGATTCCGAGGCCCAAATTGATCTTTGCGTGCGAACGAACGGCGGTAGACATATCCATTCATTGTAGTGCCGAACCAGGGAAATCGTATTTGAAATCATTTGGAGGGAGCAGGGGCATTTATGCCCCTGAATATACGCCTGTAACGACAGGGCTTCAGCCCCGGGCCTAAAGGCCAGACTGCCCAAGCCTCGCTTCAGGGGCATAAATGCCCCTGCTCCCTCCGATAAGCCGCCTGCATGAGTATCGCGACAAAGATGAGCGTTAGGCGAAGTTCAAATGCAATTGCCCTGAGTGCCGAACGCCAATGCCGAACTTTAACCTGCGATAGTTCAGGATTTTCTTCCTCACGGAACCTCATACTTTTACGCCTGCTCAATGCAGTAAATTACCTCCGGAAGGCGCACAATTGAAATCATGAATCAGAGCAAAACTGCGCAAACCCTCAACTCCTCTCACTCCCTCTTATCTCTGACAAGAGAAATGCCCCCTCCCCCCCCTATTCACTGTGAAACCGTGAAGCTGTGGAAGCAGTCTGAGTTTCCAAGAGCCGGGGCAAGCTGATTTCAGACTCCAAGAAATTCAGCTTATCGCCAGAACTCGCCAGCGGTTTTGCAGACAATTCCGCTCTTGCCGATACAATAGGGGTATAGGGTCAATTGCCCAGGAGGGATACTGACTTTGCCTTTGTATGCCTATCGCTGCACACAGTGCGGCCACCGCTTTGAAAAGATCCAGAACTTCAGTGCAGAGCCGGAGCTTGTCTGCCCCGAATGCCAGGGTGTGCTGGAGCGCCCGCTGACCGCGCCGCGCCTGCACTTCAAGGGCGCCGGCTTTTATGTCAACGACTACGCGGGCAAGAGTCCTGCGTCGGCCTCGGAGTCGGCTCCCGCGACCGCGCCCCAGACGCCGTGCGGCGGAAGCTGCGGTGCGGCCTGCCCGGCTGTTGCCGCCGCGGCCTCCCATTCGGCAACTACCGCGACCGCTTAGATTTGTAGTTTCCCCGGTCTCAAAATCGGGACCGGGAGCACCCCGATTCAAGGGTAGGATTGCAAAATAGCCCAGTCACGGTACGAGCTAAAAAACTCTCTGCGTCCCAGATGGCGGTTTTCCCATCCAACCATGCGGAGGTTCCCCCGTGAGAAAAACTATTCTTGTCATCCTTGCCGTGGCCATCGTGGCCGCAGTTTCCATTGTGGCCGTCCGCGCCGCTGGCCATGACGAACAAATTTTGCCAGCCGTTGGCCAGACTGCGCCCAGCTTCACTCTTCCCTCGCAGGACGGCTCGCAGATTTCGCTGGAGAGCTATCGCGGCAAGTGGGTGGTTCTGTACTTCTATCCCAAGGACATGACCCCCGGCTGCACCATCGAAGCCCACAATTTCCAACGCGATCAGGCGCAGTTTGACGCAGCCGGTGCTGTGATCCTCGGCGTCAGCTTGGATACGCCCGACAGCCACAAAAACTTTTGCACCAAAGAGGGCCTGACCTTCCGCCTGCTGGCCGATCCGGCACACAAGGTGGTGGATGCGTATGGCTCGCTGGGCCACTTTGGCCCGATGACCATCGCCAGCCGCAACACCTTCCTGATCGATCCGCAAGGCAAGATCGTGAAGGTGTGGACCGGGGTGAAGGTCGATCACCACTCCGAGGAAGTGCTGGCAGCGATTGCGGAGTTGAAGAAGTAGTTTAGCTGTTGCAGTGAGATTGATCGCAGTTGTTTCGCCGGAGTACAGGCGCAAAAAAGCCCGGCTCGCGCCGGGCTTTTTTGCTTGCCTTGTACTGCGGGTTGCCTGCTACTTGGTTGCCTTTTTCGCAGGAGCCTTCTTGGCGGCTGCCTTCTTTGCAGGTGCCTTTTTCGCAACTGCCTTCTTCGCAGGAGCCTTCTTGGCTACTGCCTTCTTCGCCGGAGCCTTTTTGGCAACTGCTTTCTTCACTGCTGCCTTCTTGGCGGGCGCCTTCTTTGCTGCCTTCTTAACGGCCAACTTTTTACCTCGTTTGGTGAGTTTGCTGGCGCTTTTTCCGGCTGCCGCCTTCTTGGCCACAACCTTCCCGCCCTTCGCGCCAGAGATTTTTTTCTTCGCGGCGGATTTCTTCGCGGCCTTTTTGGCCACAATCTTTTTGCCGGCTGCCTTCTTGCCGGCAACCTTCTTGGCCACGGCTTTCTTGGCGGCCTTTTTGCCGGCAACCTTCTTGGCCTTTTTCGCGGGCGCCTTCTTGGCTACTGCTTTCTTGCCGGCGGCTTTCTTGGCCAAAACCTTCTTTGGCTGGACCTTCACGACCGAAGCCGGCTCGGCAGGAGGAGCAACCGGAGCTGGCACCGGCGCGGGAGGCTCGACTGCTTTCTTCGCGGCCTTCTTCGCTGGAGCCTTTTTCTTTGCGGCCTTCTTCTCGGCCGGCTTTGTTGCTGGTTCATCCACGATCACGATCACCACATCTTCCGCCACTCCCTCGTCGTCATCCGAGGAGGTAAGCACGCCGGAGGTTTCCATCTCATCATCCTCTTCAAAATCGTCGTGATCGGAATCAATCGACTTGGCATTTGCTTCGCCGTCGCTCATCGCGTACATCCTGATTACTTCTTCCATCCCGTTGCCTCCAGCGGCTTGCCGCTGCGCTTGTTTGCGTTATCTTTTTTCACGTGGCGGAAAAAATGCGCTCCGCTCACGCAAGCCATTGTAGCAATAGCTTGCACGCTCACACTAGCAAATGACAAGTGCGTAATGAGGTTCATTGCGATTTTTTTTGTTTGATTTACTTTTTTGGATTCGTGGGGTGCTTGCGCGCGCGGGATTTCCTTGCGCTTGTGGTGGTGCGTTTCCCCGCGCTGGCAGCGGGTGCGGGGCGTTTTTCAGATGGCGCAGCATTGGCTTTGGACGCGCTGGAAGCCGGCGACTTTCCCAAATTATTTTTTGCCGGCGCAGCCTGCGATCCGGCGTGATGACGGCCATGCGCGGCAGTGCGCGGCGCAGTGGAAGGCTCGGCCACACGCAGCCGCAAGCCCGGTTGCACTTTGATGCCGGGGATTTTATTCCACTGGCGCAGCTCATTCAGCGAGACACCAAAGCGATCCGCGATAGTGACCAGCGTATCGCCCTTGCGCACGGTGTAGAGCCGCGCATGCGCGGGTTCAGCAGCGGGCGGTGTGGGCACAAGCAGCGCTTCAACACCTTCCATGCCGCCGCTTGCCGGCAATTGATTGGCGGCCACCAGCTCCTCTTCCGTCACGTGATAGGCGCGCGCCACCGAGGCCAGAGTCTCGTCCGCGGCCACGCGATGGTAGCGCCATGCAGTGCGTTTAGCCTCTGGAATCGCGGTGATGCGCTGCTGATACGCCTCCGCCATGCCCGCGGGCAGATGAAGATCAAAGGAGGCATCGGGCGGCGTGGCCGTACGCAGCAGGCTGGGATTCAACGCGGTCAACTCATCGACCGGCGCGCCCACTAGATCCGAAACCAGCCGCAGGCTCACCGAATAATTGATGGTCACTGTGTCCGTGAGTACCGGTGGATCGAGCGTCAGATCATCGAATCCATACTGCGTGGGATGATTGGCGATGATGATGGCCGCGAGAATCTCCGGCACATAATTCTTGGTTTCTTTGGGAAGATTGTTGCGTTTGTACAGCTCCCAGAAGTCGGCGTAGCCGGTCTTTTCCACGGCGCGCTGCACATTTCCCGTGCCCCAATCGTAACCGGCCATGGAGAGATACCAGTCGCCCAACTGGTCGTAGATAAACTTCATGTAGCGGGCGTAGGCGCGCGTGGATTTTTCCGGATCGAAGCGCTCGTCCACGTAGGAATTGCGGGCCAAACCGTAGTTGCCGCGCGGCATGAACTGCCACATGCCGCCCGCTTTGGACTTGCGATTGAGGGCGCGCGGATTGAAGCCCGACTCGGCCACCGCCAAATAAATCAGATCCTGCGGCACGCCCTCTTCGGCCATCACGCGCTGAATCATCGCCTTGTAGCGGCCCGCGCGCTGGAAGGAGTGAAGCAGCGTGTTGTGGCCTTTTTTTGTATTGGCGAAAAAGTTGATCACGCCCGCCACGTAGTCGTTGACCACCAGCGGCAGATCGGAGTTGGTGGTGGCCAGATCGGCCTTGGCTTTGGCGACGATGTTGGGGTCCACCTCGAAGGTGATGTCCTCAGCCGCCTCGGCCGGCGTCGGCTCCTCCGGCGGCACAAAACCATTTCCCTTTTTGAGAGCTTCCATCTCCAGCGCGTTCACGCCATCGACGATGCGCTCGAACTCGTCCTGCAACTCGGAATTATTTTTGATGTCGAGGCCGCTGGCCAGCATCAGGTCCACGGCGCGGTCGAAGGCCTGCTTGGCCTCCGGCAATCTGCCCTTGCGGTAGTCGGACTCGCCCTGTGCGTAGGCCGCTTCCACTTGCTGGATCAAGATGTGCGTCTTCTGCTGCTCAGGGGTGGACGCGGGCGGCGCGGGGGCGGCTGTGAGCGGTGCTTGCACAGGAGCGGCAGCCGGCGCGAGGGCTGGCGCCGTGGCTTGCGGCTGCGCGCCCTTCGAGGCGCCTGTTTGCGCTGTGGGAACACAACCTGCCAGTAAAAATGCCAGCGCGGCGCCGCCAAACCACCGAAACCGAATCCCACCCATGCGCATAAGAAAACTTTTACCCTTAGGCGATGATAAGCTATGACCGTTAGGCAATGCGCGTTCGACCACGGAAAGTCGACGCTGGATGGCTTTCTGTTGGCATATACTGGCCCGGTAACCGCGCGCAAGATGCAGCGCCCAGAGGGACAGGAGGCAGAGTCGCCGATGAGAACCACATGGAGTTTTGCCCGGCTCGCCGCCGTGGGAATCACGCTGGCGGCCACAACTGGGGCGCAGGCGCATCGTTGCATGGCGCAAGAGGTCTTCCAAAAGATCGTCACAAAATTTAACGGTGCGAACCATTCTTTTGTTCTCTTCGTCCCAGACCGGGAGAAGGAAGCGCCGCCCATGCCTCTGTTGGTGGCCGTGCATGGCGCTGGAGGAGATGGCCTTGGGCAGCTCCAAGCCTGGCTGCCCGTAGCCCGGGCGAACAGGATCATCTTGCTTGCGCCGAATATCGACAACACTCCGCAAGCCTGGGACGCGCTCTACGATCATCCCGAGTGGATCCGCGATGCCATCGATACGCTCAGCCAGACCTATCCGGTGGACAAGCATCGTCTTTATTTATGGGGGTATTCCGCCGGCGGCATGTTTACTTTCTACTTTGCGTTTCTGGAGTCGCGGTATTTTGCCGCGGCGGCGGTGCATGGCGGAGTGATCGAAAACTTCAAATATCAGATGGCGGATTTCGCCGCGCGCAAAATCCCCGTGGCGTACTACTTGGGCACGCGGGACCAGTGGTGGACAACCAAGCAGAGCCGCGCCTCACGGGATGCCTTGCTCGCACGGAACTTCGAGGTTCACTACGTGGAGCTTGCCGGCGCCGATCACAATTTCTATGCACGCTCCAATGAGATCACCGCCGATGCCTGGGAGTTTTTCAAGCGGCACCCGCTGGTCGAGGAACCCAGCTTTGATCCACTGGACTTGAAGAAGATCAAGAAGGCCTTGCGATGAACTCGCTTGGCCTGGGAGTTGCCGGCGCGGTCAACGTCCCGGTCTGGCCGGACATTCGAGTCAAGGCAACCGGAAGATCGTGCGAATGATAAGCTAGAAGCTGTAGGCGATGCACGTTTACCGCGTAATCTGCCTCACTTGACAGCCCGCATGGACGCACGCTTCCTCAGAAACTTCGCGATTATCGCCCACATCGACCACGGAAAGTCGACGCTGAGCGACCGTCTGCTGGAATATACCGGCTCGGTGACCGGCCGCGAGATGCAGGCCCAGATCCTGGACGACATGGACCTGGAGCGCGAGCGCGGCATCACCATCAAAGCCCACGCCGTGCGCATGATGTACAAGGCTCACGACGGCAACACCTACCAGCTCAACCTGATCGACACGCCGGGTCACGTGGACTTCAGCTACGAAGTCTCGCGCTCGCTGGCCTCCTGCGAGGGCGCGCTGCTGGTGGTGGACGCCACCCAGGGCGTGGAGGCGCAGACGCTCGCCAATGCTTATCTGGCGATCAATCACGGCCTGGAAATCATACCGGTCATCAACAAGATCGATCTGCCCTCGGCGGATATTGTGCGCACCCAAGAGGCCATCGAAAAGGCCGTCGGCCTCGACGCCACCGACGCCATTCCGGTCAGCGCCAAAACCGGCGTGGGCGTGGATGAGGTGCTGGAAGCGATTGTTCACCGCCTGCCGCCGCCCACCGGCGATCCCGACGCGCCGCTGCAAGCGCTGATCTTTGATTCCTGGTTCGATGCCTATCGCGGCGTCATCGTGCTGGTGCGCGTGATGCAAGGCACCATGAAGAAGGGCCAGCGCATCCGGCTGATGTCCAATGGAAAGTCTTTTGAAGTCGATTCGATGGGTGTGCTGATGCCCAAGCCAGTCGAGATCGGCCAGTTGCTCGCCGGTGAAGTGGGCTTCTTTGCGGCCACCATCAAGACGGTCAGCGACACCAAGATCGGCGACACGGTCACCGACGATACGCGCCCTGCCGCCGCTCAGTTGCCCGGCTTTGAAGACATCAAGCCGATGGTCTTCGCCGGCCTCTACACCGTCGATTCGCACGAGCACACGCTCTTGCGCGACGCTCTGGAAAAGCTGCGCCTCAACGATTCCTCCTTCTTCTTTGAGCCCGAGAGTTCGGCGGCGCTGGGCTTCGGCTTCCGCTGCGGCTTCCTGGGCCTGCTGCACATGGAGATCATTCAGGAGCGGCTGGAGCGCGAGTACGAGCTGGACCTCATCACCACCGCCCCCGGCGTGCGCTACCACATTACGCTCACCGACGGCAGCGTGCTGGAGGTGGACAACCCCTCGCGCTGGCCCGATCCCACCAACATCGAATCCATCCGCGAGCCGGTGATTACCGCCAAGATTCTTACCAACGAGGAGTATGTCGGCGGCATCTTCAAACTCGTAGAAGAAAAGCGCGGCAAGCAGCTCAACTTCGAGTACGTCACCTCCAGCCGCGTCCTGCTCACCTACGAGCTGCCGTTGAATGAAATTGTGCTGGATTTCTACGACCGCTTGAAGTCGATCTCCCGCGGCTATGCGTCGCTGGATTATCAACTGGCCGGCGAGTGGGAGTCGCCGATGGTCAAGCTGGACATTTTGGTTTCTGGCGAGCCGGTGGATGCGCTTTCGATCATCGTCCATAAAGACTGCGCCTACGAGCGCGGCCGCGCGCTGGTCAGCAAGATGCGCGAGCTGATTCCCCGCCAGCAATTTGAGGTGGCCATCCAGGCCGCGATTGGCGCCAAGATCATCTCCCGCGAGACGGTTGCTGCCCTGCGCAAGAACGTGATCGCCAAGTGCTACGGCGGCGACATCAGCCGCAAGCGCAAGCTGCTGGAGAAACAGAAGGAAGGCAAAAAGCGCATGAAGCGCATCGGCAAAGTGGACATCCCCCAAGAAGCCTTCCTGGCCGTGCTGCGCATCGGCGAAGACGCGCAAAAGTAGCTAAAAAGTGTAGCGCCGACCTCCCGGTCGGCTGTAGCGCGGACGTCCTCGTCCGCGCCTGTGCCCTCAGATTACCTACTTCATTCGATATAGTCACCAGGAAAAAACAAGCGTGGACCAGGAGGTCCACGCCACAGCCGGCCGGGAGGCCGGCGCTACAGTTTCATGCGCCAATGTGGACTAATCATGCGCCAATGTGGACTAAAATGAGATTTGAGCTAGCAATACTGCACATTATAAGGTATATCTATGCTAAATTAGGTGCAGCTCAATGAGCAAAAAGAATATGGGTTCGAGCATCGACGATTTTCTCAAGGCGGAGGGAATCTTCGAGGAGGCGCAAGCCGAGGCGATCAAGGAAGTCGTCGCATGGCAGTTGGCCGAAGCGATGAAGCAGCAGAAGATTTCCAAAAACAAGATGGCCACGCTGCTCAAGACCAGCCGCACACAGGTAGACCGCCTTCTCGATCCGAAGAATGACATTACGCTAGGGAGCTTGCAACGCGCCGCGGCCATGGTCGGACGGCGGGTTTCGATCGAACTGGTGTAGGGATGGTCGCTCGTGTGAAAATGAGGAGATTCGATACCCACATTTCAAGTCGAGAAGTGGGTCACCCGACTATAGAAAGGTTTTATCGTGAATCGAGTACTCGCCTCTGTCCAATCAATCTTCCAATCGCTGCAATTGTTTTTCGCTGAGCACCTAATGTCACCTTGTGCAGAAATGAAACTAGCAGTTACGGGCAAAAGCAATGTGGAGTTATATAAGATTCTGAGTGATCACGAACAATTGAATATTTACTCCGATGCTGAAATCATAATTGTTTGCGAAGAACTCCGTCGTCGCAATCTAGATATACCAGTATTGAAGCATTTCGATACAGAGGATGAAGTCAATAAAGACAATACGGTTGAAGAAAAGGAAATTAGTTCGGTAACAGTCGTTCATCCCTTCGTTCACAAGAAAGAAGTATATGCGAATGTGATCAATTCCATAGGAAAATTTTGCTTTATAGCATTGGTGTTCACTGGATTGCTAGCTGGAATATTTGGAATATATAGTTGGTTGGATGAAAGCCGCCAGATTGCCCATCAGGAAGAGACCGTCATCACTGCACGAAGCGATTGGCTAGTAGGCGAGAGCAAAGATTGCAGGTCAGCAACGCTGAGCAGTGATGTATCATCTCATTTAGGCAAAGAATCTGGCTATGCCATGGCCTATATTTCTTGCGACGATGGACCAGAACATCAAATGAAGATCAGGTTCTATGGTCAAAAAATTCAAACAGAATACAAAGCCGTGAACTGGCGCTGTACTCGGAATGAAGTCTCATTTACTTGTAATCAAACAGGTGGCGTGCGGTAACGTCGTTCAGAGACGCTATGCATCTGGCTAAATCACAGTGATGCAGGGTCGCATTGATGTAGCAGAAAATATATTTTTTGATTTTGCAAAATTAGATTGTTCTTTTTGACGTAAATACAATAATTCCTGCTAAAACTTTATCTGGCAGGTAGTTACAGCGATTATCATTCCATACACGATTTCCAAAAAGGGCGCATGATAATATAGAAAAGCGCAGTAAAACCATTGTTTTGTGTGTGATACGGTTGACTTTTCTCCTGATTTGGATGCATTATTTACTAACGGCGAAAAGAAACTACCACGCCGCGCCGCGTCATTCGCCCATAGGGGCGGAGCGGCAAAGGAGAAGATCATGATTAACACGAGTGTAGCAAGTGCAATTAATGCCACAAAATCAGATCTGAAGGGGGAGGACCGCCTCCAATGTCCAGGCAGTCACTTGGCTTTACCGTCTGATCGAGTGTTTAGTGGAGCCAAAGGTGATAATGCCGTTTGTAGCTATTGTCATGCCAAAGTCGCGGTTTGGTTCGCAAACGAGCAATGGACGCAACGTGCTCATCTGTCTGGAATTGATACAGATGAACCGGAACTGGCAGTAATGGTTCGGACCGGTGTACGAGGGGGAGCTATCAGCCTCGGTTACGATCCGATGCTGTAGTCTCCCCAGATGACTCCGGCATGATGGCTGCTCTACAGTTCACCGTGCCGGGACCGTGAGTCATGCAAGGTAGAGCCGGGATTTTGAGCTTCCAGGATTGGTCAGTGAGTCGATTGGAGAGGGTTATGGCAACGAAGAAAGAACAATGGAGCGCGCAAGCAAAGAGACGTTGGCCCAAGAGTAAAGTGTGGGGCCAAGGCCAATTCGCGGTACTCACGTGCGCATATTTTCATCCGAGCGCGCAGCGTATGCAGTATGCAGAAATCCATCTGTTTGCAACCAGAGATGAAGCTGCAGAATATCAGAAAACAATGTATTGTCACGCGGACACAAAGGGGCTGTGTAGCGGCAAGCACGACATCGTAGATTTGGCGGGGTGAAATGGCATACAACGGGTGGCGCACTCTGAGTTTTTGGAATACTATCCTTCCCTCAAATCTGGGCGGGTTGAATGCTCACTCCGGCAGCGTCGAGTCCAGCACTTCCTGAGCGCGCGCCGCACGCCAAGCGGCCAGCCGTTCGTAGAGCGCCTCATCCGTCAAAGCCAGAATCTCGGCGGCAAAGAGCGCGGCGTTCGCGGCTCCCGGCTTGCCGATGGCCAGCGTGGCGACGGGAATCCCTTTGGGCATCTGCACCATGGAAAGCAGCGAGTCCAGGCCGTTGAGCGGCGTGGCGGCAATCGGCACGGCCAGCACCGGCATCAGCGTTTTGGCCGCAATCACGCCGGCCAGATGCGCCGCGCCGCCGGCTCCGGCGATCATCACGCGCATTCCGCGGCCGCGCGCGGCGGCCACGTATTCAAAGAGTTGATCGGGGGTGCGATGCGCGCTCAGAACCCGCGCCTCATGGGGAATCTCCAGCACCCGCAGAATCTCAATGGCCGGCAAAAGCACCTCATAGTCGCTCTTGCTGCCCATCACGATGCCAACCAAAGGATGTTCACTCATGAAAGTGATTATACGAAAGACGACCGAATACTACAGTAGTAGATGGTAGAGAACGGAGGGAGCAGGGGCCTTTAGGCCCCTGAAAGAGGGCAAAATTGAATGGCCTTTAGGCCCGGGCCTTTGTCTCTTTTCCATCATTCCTGCCAAATTCAACTGTGTACTAAGGCAGAAGAGTGCCGATCAATGCCGGTGCAGCGCCTCGACCGCCACTTCGACCACCGCGAAAAGCACGCTGACCGCCGCCAGAAAGCCCTTGGCTCGCTGCCAGTTCTGCTCATGGCGCTCCATGCGCCGCTCCAGCTCCGCGAGCCGTCCGCCGTTTCCGTCACCCATCAGGCCAGTCATCTGCGCCTTCAGCACGCTCAAATCGCTCAGCACCTGCGCTTCGAATTCATTCATCATCCGCATTCACCGGACTCCATTCGTCCAACCCTTGCAAAACAGCCGCCTACGATCCGAGCGGCAGGTTGATGAACAACGCCGTAGAAAACTCCGAATAATTGGGCGGCGTTGCGCCGTCATACATCCGGATATAGAACCTGTCGGCGGCGGTTTCACGGGAGAAGGTCATGTTCGGCAGGGCCGAGCGCATTACCAGGTCCGGATCTTCGCCCGCCATGAAGGCGAAATCCCGCCGCCGAATCTCAAACCCTCCACCCGTGGGCGGCGTTGCGTTGGCATTAACCGTAACCGTCGATCCATTTAGCGAAGCCACCGTCAACGCATTCAAGTTGGCCAGGTAACTCGGAGTTATCGGCGCTGGAAGCCACGCATCAGCAGGCACCGTCGCGCTCGTCTTGATGGCCAGATCTTCAGCCCAATCGTTTGCGAAGGCAATCGCATACTCCACAAGATCCGGATAACTAGCCTTGTAACTCACCTTTACCGTCCGCACCACCACCTGAGTACTTAGATTCAAGGACGGCGCATTGAATTGCAGAGCATCGCCCGGCCACACATCAGAAGTAAAGCTGAATCTGGTTGCTTTATAAGTGCCGCTCCACAGTGCGCTCACGCCAGCCGCGGCCTGTTCGATCACCAGCGACGCATTGCGGCAATCCGCGGAACTACGCGCGCGCGGGTTGGTCACCGAACCAATCCATGCAGCTTCGGATGGCATTCCCGCTTGCGCCAGAGCTTGCTGGCTGGTTGTATTCACCGCGCGCCCCAAGGCCCTGCCGATGGTGCGATAACTCACCGCAACCTGCTCGCCCGCTACCGGCGCATAGCCTGCGTAGAAGACCACCTTGCCAGTGCGCTCCAGATGACATTCGGCTGCTTCCGCCGTTGTGCCCACTCGCCGCGTGTAGGCGCTTCCACTGGGCGGCGTGCTCACCACCCATCCGGAACCGAGATTTTTCAAATTGAAGGCGCGCATGGTTCCGATCAGGTTGATGCTGCTGGCGGGCACCACGTTGCAAGCGGAGGGAAGGCTGGAGATTGCGCCGTCATACAGCGTGACCGGCATTCCGCCCACGCCGTTGACAAACTGTTGAATCTCCATCTGTACATTTCCTGAAAGAGTGTTCAGTTGCCCGCCTGCGCTAATTGACCCTGAATCTCCAAATGAACGGTAAACAGCCCGTACCCGTTCAATCTCCTCGCAATGCACCCGGACGCGCAAATTGTATTGATAAGTGGAATTGATTGCATAACTCGCGCCCACTGGGCTTCCTTGCACCATAGGCTGCAAAGTTACTTCCCCGGTGCCCGGCTGCGCGGTAGCCTGAAAGCCGGCAATGCACCCAGCCTGCCTGTCCGTCCCAACAAAAAATCCTGCTAGCATCCCAGTGCTGCCCGCGGAAAGAGTTACACCCACGGCTTCCATCAGCAGGGTTCCACCCATCTCCACTGGATCAATCCAAGTCAGCAGAGTCTCGCCGTCAATCCCGTTGCCGCCCGCCATCGTTAGTCCGCCCGCGCCTAAAACAAGATATCCAGCGAAGCCGGAAACACCCCACAGGCTCTGATTGATCTGAGACTCATTGAAGAGCTCGCTTATGATGCTGGATTGGGATGAAGGCGGAAAGTAAGGGTCCGCCGTCAAATAAAATTGATTAGTAACTCCATCTCCCAGGAAATATTCCGTCACATAGGCAACCGGTTCGTGTTCGCCGCAAATCGTCACATCATTCGCCAGCGTGCGCTTGACATTTGCCGTGAATCCTAGAGCCGCAAGATTCAAACTGCCGTCCGCCTCGTTCAAAGGATGCACGACAGTTTGCGCGGAAGAGATTGATAATGCACCATTCAGCGCTCGATATGCAGCCCGAGCCATACTTGCTACTTGTCCGGCGCTTTTGCTCCAGGATGCTCCCAGTTCGGGAACAAAATTACTCACGGGCACATCCAGCGACAATCCTTGAGTCGATAACCTGATTGTTCCGGTGCGAGTTACAAGAGCCGTCATCAACGATCCGGCGGTTTCCCCCGTTGCGCCCGCGCTGGGAGGCATCAGGTTTTGATCCAACAAAGATTCATCGCTCAATGCTTGAATCGCTATTCGATAGCGTGGCCCTTCCATCGCCAGGCCGGTATATTCAGGCAGCGGACTAACCGCGATGTAACCTGTGAAATAGTAGGTTCCATCATCTCCTTTTACAATCATAGACTGATTGCGCAAAGGCGTTGCCAGGCCACCATTGGCTGGCAGGCTCAGCCATAACTGGCAAAGGGATGGTTCGTTCAGCTTGCGCTCAATCGTCAGCGGCAGCGCATTGTCAAGCGCCGTCGTGTAGTCCTGCCCATTGATTGTGATTTTCATTGTAACTCTCTGACCTGCTGACTCGCTTGTAGGTTGATTCGCCGGCTTGCTCTCCCGCTAGACCAGTGCGTTCGCCGCGGGCAAAAAGCTCCGGTAGCAAACCACTCGTTCTCCATCCAACGGATCCGTCACAGGCAGCGCCAAAAACTCGCCTTTGAGCAAGATGCGCGATAGCCCTTCCTTGTTCTTTCCGTCCAGCGGCAATGAGGCTTCTTGTGAGCTGGCCATGGTCTGCATGCGTGGATAGTAAAAAAAGATACGCTCCCCCTGGCTGCCTTCCATGACAAACAGAGCCGACCACTCTTGATAAAAACTCCCGCCTTCGCGATCGACAAATCCAGTAACTTCTTGTAACTTCGCGCCGCTTGCCGGAACGCCACTTGGCAGTGGCTCGGCTAGTGTAAGTCCGGTAGAGTTGACCTGCGATACAAGCGTCACGTTATAAGTCACACGCCGGATATAGTCAGTGTCCGACAGCGCCTGGCGCACGTATGCGCCCGATACTGGCGAACCTACAAAGCCGGTCTGCCCCGTGTAATCCACATCCACAGCGACCATTGAGCCAGCGGAGAAATTCGCTGCATCCGCCGCAGCCAATGCAATAAACGTAGCCGTCGAACCACTTTGTGGAGTCACTGCTGGAACAGCTTGGGCACCATTTGCGGCCAGAGAAGCTCCACTCGCAGGGGCCAGCAGATTCATATGCTGGCTGCCAGTTGCCAATGCCATGGTCAGCTTCGTCCAATTTAGAAACTCAAAGCTTACTTGCGCTTCAAGCGTTTCGCGCACCTGCTCCAACGCTCCTGCGGGAACGCCCGTTAGCACAGTTGCGGTTTTGCTTACGGCTTTGCGAGTAAACTCCTGAATCCAACCCATGCTGATCCAGGGAGCTGGCGGTGCTTCCAAGCTGAAACTTCCTTGTTCTGATGGATCAAAGAGTACAGGCGCCTGCGCCGTCCGATTCACCGGCGCAAAATAACCGCGCACCCGCCGCGCCACCGGAGCGGGAGCCGAAAACCATGTCGTCGCCATCTACTCCCCCTGCTCCTGATAGCTGTAAACCATTAGAGTTGCAGAACGGCTCAGGCGGTCTCGCTGAGTTACAATCGGCGAAAACCTCGGCTCATCCCAAAATACCTTCGTCAACATGGCCGCTGGAGGCGTGGCCGTGTAATTGAGCTTCGGAGTATAGAATGGCTGGACCATCGTCATAACTTCCTCGTCCATCTGGCTTAACGACCGGCCGCGATCCAATCCGCCAAAAATTTGCGTTCCGCAGGTCTGATAGAGAATCTCGCACTGCTCGGCAGCCATCTCCGACGCAAGATCTACGTCCACGCCCAATCCTAGCCAGCGCAGCACATATACGTCATTTGGCAACTGGCTGAAAGGAGCTTCCGCTTCCTCCACAATTATCCCTGGACGCACTGCTCCGCGCAGCAGAACCGTACGCTCCGGATTGATCGCCGCCAGGCGCGTGCGCAGAGTCATATAAAAGGAATCTTTCGAATTTTGCATGGAGTACAACTCCTCCTACCTCAGCATAAGATGAAAGTTAGTGGCCGGAAGCTATTACACTGCCTGCTGGTGCGCTTCCCGCAAAAGCAACCGGTAGAGATATACCTGGCCGAATGCTTCATTTGCGGCAATTGATTCAATCAAGTAATCTTGCCCAGCCACAGTAACCGCCAGAGTCATCGCAAAGAGGGCCTGGGCCGACTGCAAGTCCAGCGCATTTACCTGTTGCTTGACTCCTGTTGCGGAAACCAGCATTTCCCATTTTGACTCTCCATTTTCACGCCAGTCTGGCCGCAGCTTTCGCATAACTACCGGACTTATAACTACATCCGCAAAGGTCGTGGCCACCAGTCCTACTTCAGATTGGCTGGTATCCGTATTCGTGCCGGTCACCCGCAGAAGAGCCGAAGTTCCTGCCACGCTTCGCAGTAATGCATCAGCCAGCATCTGGGGCGCGCTTACCGGGTTGCGCGGCGCCGTATCGCTCATAACTCACCCTAGCCTGTTCGCAATGTAAGGACGCAGCCAGGTCTGCACTGTTTCATCCAACAGCGAACTTGAAAAATACTGCATCTGCATCGTGTCAATCTTGGTCTTGCTGGCGTTCAATGCCGGCGTTGACTGCGCATTGCGCACAATCTGCGCGCACGCCGATTTCACGTCATCGCCGATCTCCGCCAGTCCTGCCGTGTAGGTCACCGATACTTCATTGAAGGGAAGTCCCAGCATATTCCACGGTAATGTTAACTCGCCGGTAATCGAATCAAAGTCCACTGAGCTAGGATCAATCGCGGTCCACTGTCCAGGCAAGGAAAACGCCAATGCGATCTCCATCAGCGGCTCATTGGGAAGTTCTCCACGTCTTGGCCTTGCGTAACGTCCTTCGATGCTGACAATGGGCGTTGTTGCCGTTCCTAGAGGCGCCAGCGGAAGATAACTCAATAACACCGTCTGCGAGCCGCTGACCAGCCGCTGTCGCTCCGTATACTGAATCACGTTCAGGTCCAGCCGCCTGCAGAAGCTGTTGATCAGTGACGTAGCGGCTGTGATCCAGTCCGCCGTCGTTCCTGCCGGCAATCCATAATTCGGGTAATCCACTGGCTGCAGATATGCCATACCCCATCCTTCCCTGTTTTCTTGTCAATTTTGTTGATGGATTATTGGCGAAGAAGTTATATGATTCATAACTCCTTCGCCAACCATCTAACTCCCCAACCTGCTGCTTACCGGTCTACCAGCACCTGGTAATGCGCATAGTTTGCGCCCTTCACCACCACCGCGCCGAACTTGACCGCCACGTACTGGTAAGTCAGGGAATTCGGCAGCCCCAGTTGGAAGATGCGCGGCGCCGGATCGCCCAGCCAGTGATACTCGATCAGATCCTCGGTCACGATGTAGGCCGGAAGAACCGCCGAACCCGAACCCGGCGTGCCGGTATAGCCCAGGCTCCAATCCGGAATCAGCGGAAGATCACCCGCTTGCGTCGAAAGCATCTTCACCGAGATGCCGCCTGTGATCGGACCGGTATTCATCACCACGTTAAACTCGGCCTTCATCTCCTGGTCGATCAGGTCCAGAAGAACCGGGTTCGCGTAAATCGCCGTCGGCCGAACATGATAGCCGTTGCTGGCCACCATCTGCGCCACCGCGGTCTTAAGTCCGTTCACGATCGAGGCCGTCGTGCCGATGGTCGTCGTCAGGCCGCCCGCCTGAATCTGTCCAACCGCGCCCATATACTGCGTAGTCGTCGGCGTGGAAAGGCTCGTGTCATTGCCATTCCACAGAGCCACGTCATGCGCCACCATCACGCCACTCACCGTGTCCACCAGATCCTTGGCCTGCAAGTAGGCGAACTGCTTCTGCTGCTCGCCCAATTCGATGTCGAAGAGGTTGTAGTTGATCTGCGAAACGATCGCCTTCAAAGGCACGCTCCGCTCCACTCGCGTCGGAGTCACCGTTGCCGGCACAATCGCGCGGGGATTCACAAAGCCCGAGGTTCCCGGATTCGGAATTGCCGTCTCCTCGAAGAACCGCGACGGATGCCCGGTCGCCGGAACCTGCTTGATGCGCTGCCCGAAGGGGCTCGAACGCCGGCAGATATCGAAAATCTCGGTCTGATACAGCGGTACTTCGATTGCGCCCGGTCCGATATAGTCTGCTGCCGCGTGAATGTCTGCAAAATTTGCGTTCATAGGCTCTTTCCGCCCCCTCCATGGGGCCATTGCTTCAGTGATCAATGATCCGTGGTCAGTGATCAGTTATCGTCGATCAGCAGTCAGAACAGTGGCCACGCACAACTGACCACTGGCCACTGACCACTGAATACTGCTTTTACGCGATTGCGCCCGCCCGCAGCAGTTGAGTCTTCACCGCGATGCGCTGCTCCAGGCTGAGTCCAGACAAGGCCGCATCCAGCGTCCGCACATCCACCGGCCCCTCGCCGATTCCATGCTTGGACAGCATCTCGCTGGTTGCCGAAGGCAATGTCCTGCGCAGCGGGTTCAACACATTCTGCGCCGCCCCAGCCTTCAACTCAGCCAACTCCCGTTCCGCCGCCGCCAGCTTCTCCACCAGTTCACTCTCCCGGCGGCTCTGTTCCACCGTCGCCGAAATCCTCTCTACTTCGCCGGTCAGCGCGCCTTGCCGCTCTTCCAGCCAGCCCAGCGTACGTTCCAGCAGGTTCGTTGCGGCTTCCAGACGTTCCGCAATCCCTCTCTCTTCCTTTTCCATGCCATTCCTTTCTTCAGTTGTCAGTTCCCTGTTGTCAGTTCACAGTTCTCAGTTTTCAGTCCCCCGCCGCCGTTTACGACCCGCGGGCCATGAAACCTCCCCAGCTCAATGCCACCGCTAACTCGCGAACTCGCTATGTCCGCGAAACGGACGCTAACTCGCTAATTGGATGACCCAATCCTCGTCCCATCTTCCTTGCAATCATTCCAATTCCGGACCAATAGCATTTTTGTTCCTCACGAGTTACAGTCACCTGTTATCGAAATGCGGCTTCTCCACGGCTCCCGGTCGATAGATTTCCATGCATATCGACTGAGAACTGTGAACTGAAAACTGTTTCCCCTAACTCGCCATGCGGAAGCTCGTCGCCCGGTAAGCCGCCTTGTCCCTAAGCAAAATTGCCGCTCCGGTAAAGGTCACGCGGGTCAGCTTCCACACCTCGGCCCGCATATCTTCCACCCGCGCGTCGGCCAGCTCATAACTCATGCCCATCGACTCGGGTGAGTGCGCCTGAATCGCCCCCGCCACCTCGGGAAAGTCCCGCGCATACAAATATCCGCGGACCACCAGCCGCTGCCCGATCAAATCCGCCTCGGTCAACAGCCCAATCTTGCGCCTTGCGTCGTGGCCGTCCCAGCCCGGCCGGTAATCCACTGCCATGCCAAGCAACGAGGGCAGCGCCTTCTCCGCCGCCTCCCGCGTCAGCATTACCCTGTGTCCGCGCGCCCCCGCAGGAGCCTTGTCGCTGGCCGAATTCACCATCGTTAACACCCCCTCGAACGGCACCCGGTTGGGGTGCCCATCCACATGGGGAATCTGTACTGCCATCGCTTCCAGTCTCATGTGCTCTCCGTCCGTCCGCTCCTGCAGCCCGGCTCCGGCTGCATTTCGACCCACTAGCCCGCTTGCTCCACCGCCGCTTCTCCCGCCAACTGCACCGCCCCGTCCTGCCCCAGCGGTCCCAGCCCCCGCATTGCCCGCACCTCATTCACCGTCAAAACACCGGCCTGCAGAAGTTGCACCTGCACCGCCAGCTCTGTCTCCTCGTCCCGCGCATTCAGTTCGTTGAAGACAAACTCAAACTCCCGCCACCCAATGCACTTGGCGAAGAGATCCCGCGTAATATGACCCGCCAGCAGCATCGCCAACGGCGAAATCGCCCCCCGGAAGGCCTCGTCGGTCATCTCCGCGGCCGTCGATTGGTTGACATCCGCCTCCAGCCCCAGCATCAGCGGCGGCAGCCCAAAAGCATTGGCCACCATGCGGATCAAAAACTCCTGCCACGCCAGCCGCATATCGGCATCGGTTCCCTGGGCAAAGCGCAGCACCTCCGGCTTCTGCTCGGTCGAGATCAACGGAACCCTTCCCGTCCCCTCGATCTCGTCTTGCCACCAGCGGATCAGCCGGTCATGCTGCGCCGGCGTCGCCTCGTTCAGCCACAACGCATACTGTGCCACTGCGTTGGCCGCCAGCTTGCCCGCAAAGCGGTGCGCGCTCAAGAACTGGTTCACCGTCTCGAAGGCTACCTCCAGCGGACCCAGCCCAAAGGGCGTAAAGCTGCGCGGATTCATCCGGATGTACATTAACTGGTCATCGCGTAATTCGATCCCGCTCGACTCCAGTTGTCCCATCTGCACCTGCGCATAGCGCGGCGTCTCCGCCTGCCCATCCCACCGCGGATTGATCCGGATCGACGCCCCATCCACCGCCCATAACATCGCCGGCTGCTCGCTGTTCCCGGTCGGCTCCATCTCGACAGCCCCATACCCGCCCGTCAGCATGTCCTCGATCACCTGTTCGATCAGCGTCCGGAAGCTGTCCGAGGCATTCGGCTCTTCCAGCATCCTGCGCAGCGCCCGCAGTTTCCGCTCCGCAAAGGCCAGATCGCCTGGCTTCACGCCCCGCCGCACCCGCACCTGCCAGTCCATCGCCGCAATGCGGTCCTTGATGACATTGATCGCCCGCCGCACCACTGGCGTCTCCGCAAACCGGCGCAGATTCATCGGCGTCGGCTTGGGCAGCAGCCGTCCCGGAAATTGAACCGGACTCAAGATCGCCGGCAACGCCAGCGTCCTGCGCTCCGCTTCCGCCCCCGCGGCGATCACTTCCGCCCCGCCCGATCCATCCAACCCATTCGCTCTGGGGCCGATCCCTGTCGCCTGCCGCCAGATCTCCCGCAACTGTTCTCCAACCTTCACGCGCACCTTCCTTCTCCCGCCGCCCCAAATACAAAAAGGCACAGCCCCGGAAAGGGCCATGCCTTGTCAGTTCTCAGTTGTCAGTTCTCAGTTGTCAGATTTTCGCTGGCAACCTCAAACCACGAACCGCTGTAACTACTCAACAAAATTGATCCTACCGCAAACACCGTAAATTATCTGCAAACCGTAAAAAAAATCTTTAGGCTCTACGAAAAAAACTGAGAACTGTGAACTGTCCACTGGCGTCACACCCGCAGCTCCCGCCGCGCCGTCTCCGCCACCCGCCCAAGGTCCGAGGTCGTCAGCACCCGAATCTGGTGCTCCTCCATTGTCTCCACCCCAAACCGGTACATCTCCAGACGTTCCGGTTCCTCATCGGTGGCCCCCAGCCGCGCCGCCGGCTCAATGATCGCCGTCAACTCCAGCCCAGCCTTCTCCACCCGTTCCACGCCCATCCGCAATCCCGCCGACGAAAAGGCCAGTACCTTGGCCATCTCCACGCCCGGCTCCATACTTACCGCATGAAACATCCGGATCAGCCCATTTGGCCTATAGCCTGCATCAATCCGTAATGGATCACCCGGCCGCGTATACTCCGATGCCGCAATCCTCTTGCGCATCAGCTCCCACACCCCGGCCCGCTCAAACTCCGTCCGCATCCGCGCCTGGATCGCCGCCCGCCCGCTCAGCCGCTGCGTCTTCTCCCGCGGCGGCGGCTCCACATACAGCCGCATCAACTCTTCCATCCCCGCCGGAAGGCTCTCCGCAAGGTAGGCCTTGGCCTCGGTCATCTGCACATTCAGAGAAAGCGACTCATGCAGCAGCCGCATCAGCTTCCCATTCGGCTCGGCCGTCAGCCGCTGCCGCAACTCGCACTCCATCCCTTCCAGCAGCGCCGTATCGGCCTCCGGATCAAGGCAGCGCACCCGCCGCCAGTCGCGCGTAAAACGCACCAGCGGCGGCGCAAGCCCACCCCCCGGCGCTCCCCCCGCCTGTTCGCGCAGAATCACCCCGATATGCACATACTCATTCCGCACCGCATCCGGCACATACCGGAGCAGTTGAAATTCGCACGCCCGCCTTGGATTCCCGCTGGTCATTGTCTTAACGAAGCTTTCAATTCACTCTCATGCTAGTATCCCACCGATCCTCTTTCCAAGCCCCTTCCCCACATTCTTTTCTCATCCTCCCCCATTTGGGAAATGGCCGCCGATCCGTGCGCCCGAAGCTCTCAATCAGCTCCCGTATCCGCCCTTGCCGCGCCAGCAGCTTCTCCACCAGCGCCTCCATCTCGCTCAGATCCCCGCCGTACCACTCCGGCGGAACCTCGCTGGCCGCCGCCCAAACCGTCTCCGCCGCCATCGTCTCCAGCCGCGTCAGCCAAGGCTCAAAGGCCTCCCACCCGGCGATCTCCTGGTAGACATCGTTGCGATAATACACCCCGCGCAGCGGCGCATCCTCAAACTTCCACTCCCCGGCATGAAAACAGTACCCGTAATCAATGAAGACCGCCCGGTAGCGCCGCTCCCGCTGCTTGCGCGCAAAGACCGCCTGCCGCCCGTTGGCATTCCCCGTCCATTTGTCCAACGCCAGAATCCCCGCAAACTCCCCCAGGTTTCTCACCTCGGCCATCTGCTCTTCCGGCAGAAAGTCCACTACCTGC
Source organism: uncultured Occallatibacter sp. (assembly GCA_964450895.1). Taxonomy (GTDB): domain Bacteria; phylum Acidobacteriota; class Terriglobia; order Terriglobales; family Acidobacteriaceae; genus Telmatobacter. The sequence goes on from CAYVGW010000016.1 coordinate 31,562, forward strand.
CCCGGCATCAGACCGCCCACAAACCGCGATCCGAATTGCAGCCCCGCCTGGCAGCGCACTCGCGACTTGCCCAGGTCCATCTCCAGTTCCGGCGTATTCTCCACCAGCCAGCTGGAAACCTCCACCAGCTCCGCCTCCGGCGCCGTCAGCCCCGCCGCCGCCGCCAGCTTCGAGGCCAGAAATTCATTGGCCAGCACCCGCATATGCTGCGGATTGTTCTGAAACTTCACCACATAGATCTGCCCGTCCGCGCCCAGCATCAACTGGCCCTGCGCCCCGCCCCGCATTCGCCGGATCTGCTGCACCGCCAGTACCGCCAAGCCCGTTCCCCCGCCCACTCCAAAGTATGAATCGATTCTAAGCGTTGACCGTGAACAGTGAACAGTGGTCAGGGTCAGTGGTTAGGGATCAGGGTTCAGAACAACGTCGGGTGCCCCCTCCATTCCGCGCTCTTAGCGGAATGGAGGGGAGACGTCGAACCTCATCCTGCTTCGTTCCTAAGGACCAGTTCGACTCGTCGTTTCAAGTTGTGTCTGCAATGAACCCGCTAACTTGCAAACTCGCGATTTCCGCGAAGCGGAAGCTATCCTGCTGATTTTGTCACCAACCACTTCCACCCACATTTTTGTTCACGAGGAGCAAGCAAGGAAATCCAAACGAGATCTAGCCTCTCCCCAACAGCTCCGCCCGCGCCGCCAGCCCAATCGCCATCGCCATCACCCGGTCGTCATGCGTTCCTGGCCGCGCCCCGCTCCCGCCATCCGGCAGCCGCACAAAACTCCGACACTCGGCCAGCAGACGCCGGCTCTGGAAGCACTCCGCCCGCTCCACCAACGCCGCATCCAGCCGCCCCAGCGCCGCTGGCCGGCTCACCGATGTCGTCAGCCAGCCCGCCTGCCCGCCCTGCCGATAGATTCGCTCATAGCCGCACACCGCCGACAACAGCGCCAGAACCCCGCTCCCGTGGTTGTTCCTCTCCACCACCAGCCACGCCCGGTTATACTCCTCAGCCAGCTCCGTCACCTGCCGTGCCAGCTCCAGCCCGCCCATGTGCCCGGCAAACTCCGCACACTGCAACCCCGTATCCAGCTCCAACACCTGCGCCGCCGAGTAGTCTCCCTCGCTCCCGCCGCCTGCCGGGTCAACAGCCACCACATACGTCTTGCCTTTCAGCGGTGGCAGCCATATCTCCATCTCCCCATTCCGCCGCACCTCCGCCGGAGCCGCCATCGTCGCCAACCGCGCCTCAATCGCCCCCAGCTCGAAGACCGAATCCCCGCTCGCCAGAAAACAGCTCTCCTCGTCTTCGGCATACTCCTGCCGCGCCAGACCGCGAAAATCCGCCCGAATCTGCCGCCTATAGCCGATCTGCTCCCGATCCAGCCCATGCCGGCTCATCAGCTCCCGCTCTTCCTCGGTCAGACTTCCCTCATCCACGGCCTTTGCCCGGTAGCGTTTCTCCATCCACCAGGGAAAAAAGTGCCGCACCATCCCCGTCTCGCCTGCCTTTTGCCACTCCTCGTGAAAACAGCCCCCCACCCCATCCGGCGTGGACTCCAAAATCAGCTCCGCCCCCTGCGTCATCGAGGCCCGAAGCCCCGCCAGCGTCTCCGCCGGGTCACCCGGCCACCGCGCCAGCTCCGAGCAGTGCAGATTCTGCACCGTCAAGCCCCGCCCCGCATTCCGGTCCCCCGCCGACACCACCCGGTACTGCGAGTCGATCTCCGGAAAAACAATCTGCCGCACATTGGCCCGCGAGGTCCGCAACACCCCTTCGCGCAGGTTTTCTGGCAACAAATCCACGAATCGATGCACAATCCGGAAGATCTCCTCCGCCGCCTCCTGCGTGTGCGCCACCTCCAGCGTCAGCGTCCCCGGCTGGGTAATCGTCTTCAAAAAAAATCGCGCCGCCGCCCACGTCGTCAGCCCCATCTGACGCGCCTTCAGAACGATGTTCCGCTCCCCCCGCCGCCGCTCAAAGGCCCGCTGCGCCGCATTCGCCCGCAACGCCGCCGTCCGTCCCTCTCGCGTCCTCACCCGCAGAAGTTGCTCGGCCAGCGCCATCCCCACCGTCCGTCCCCGCAGACTCACCGGACGCTGCTCCAAAATCCTCCCAAACCGCTCCAACTCCTCTGCGTCCAGCGCCTCGAAATCCAATTCCAGCTTTTCCGGTGAAGCCGCGTTCCCTTCTCTCATCTCCGCCAACGCCCCCCATTTCAGCCTGGCAAGCGAAACCATTCATCATGAACACTCTGTCGGTCCACCTCTTTGATTGGGTGCCCCACCCTCGCCGCGTCTTTGTCTTTGCGGATAGGGTGGGAGACCACGAACCCCAACCTGCCTGGTGAATGAACAGCAACCCGATTCGCTACTGCAAATTGCGGATGGGATGAACCCCGCCAACTCGCTAACTCGCCATTTCCGCGAAGCGGAAGCTAACTTGCTAATGGTTTTCCCAAATTACCCACATCCATCTCACGGCAGCCACGTACAATAACTTCCCGGCTCAATCACCAGCGCGTCAGACGTGCTGCTGCTCAGCCCATACACCGTCACCGTCACCGCATTGGAACTGCCCGTCACCAGGGTAAACTCGATCTCGTCCCTGTACCCCGTCGCCGTTGCGCTCGGCGCATCCGCCGCCGATACCGCCGTCGTCGTCGTCGAGGCAATCGTCGTATACGCCGGCGCCTTGTACGTTCCCGGCGAATCCTGATTCACCACCCAAAGATCTGTCGGCGCATTGTTCATCCCCATCCCGAATTGCACCGTCCCCACCGCCGTGTTCTGCTCCCAGATCAACACGCACATGCCGCGCTTGGTCGTGTTCACCGGAATCGCCGGAAGCGCCAGCCCCGTGCTGGTAAAGCTCGTCGCAGCGATGCTTGTCGCGCTGGTCAGCGATACCCCCATCCCGCCCGTGATCGTGCCGCCCGCCGTCAATGTCCCCGGCACATTGGCGTTGCCCGAACTCGTCACCGTCAACGCCGCCGTGTTGTAATTCGACCCGCCCTCGTACACGATGAAGCCGCCCGTACCCGCTCCCGACGATGAATTGTTGATCGTCACGGCGCTCGTGCCTTGCGAGTTGATGTTCGTGCCCGCATTGATGTAGCCGGTTAGAATATCCACCGGGGTCGTAGCGCCCTGATCGTGAATCTTCAGATCGTAGCTCGTATCCTCCTCGATATACCACTCGGTCACCGGCGTCGCCGCGGCGCTGTTCAATTGAATCCCGCCCAACTCCGCCGTACTCGACGTGCCCGGCTGAATCACAACATAATCCGTGCTCGCTGTGTTATTCGCAAAAGTCGTCGTATTGCCGGTAAAGGTCGGCGCACTCGTCAGCACCAGCGTCGACCCGCTACCCGACAGCCCGCTGATCGCCGTCCCATTCAGCTCCGTCGCGTTGGCATTCCCCAACTGACCCTCAAGCTGCCAATAACTCCCATCAAATGTCGCCGAAATCCAATGCCCCGCCAGAAGATCATTCGCAATCAGATTCCCCGCCCCGCCCCATTTCTTGACCGTCGCTGCCGTTGCGCCATTCACTGCCAGCGTTGCGCTGCCTGTGTTCGCCACATCTGCCTTGAACTGAATATGATCGCCCGCCGCCGGCGTAAACATCGGCGATGTCGAGCAGGTATACGCTGTCCCAGAACCCGAGGCCGCCACGCAATTGGCCGGCACGCTCAGATTATGCGACGTGGATGCAACTAACTGGCCGCTCGCGTTGGAACTCAACACATTCGCCGAGGCCGGTAGAGACCCACTGTTCACTTGCGTCGCATTCGCATTCCCCAACTGCCCTTCAAGCTGCCAGTGGCTTCCGTCGTAGGTCGCGCTGATCCAGTGCCCCGCCTGAAGATCCCCCGCTGCCAGCGTGGATGTGTTGCCCCACTTGTAGATCGTCGTAGCGCCCGCCCCATTCACGTTTAACGTCGCGCTCCCCGTGTTCGCCACATCCGCCTTGAACTGAAGATGATCCCCCGTCGCCGGCGTAAACGTCGGCGATGTCGAGCAGGTATACGCTGTCCCAGAACCCGAGGCCGCCACGCAGTTCGCCGGCGCGCTCAGATTGTGTGACGTCGATGCAACCAACTGACTGCTCGAATTCGTACTCAATACATTCGCCGATGCCGCTATGCTGCCCCCGTTGACCTTGCCCACCGTCGTCGCCGTTTGACTCCCCGTAACATCCCCGCTCAGCGAGCCGGTAAACCCAGACGACGTTCCCGACGTATTCGCCGTATTGTTCGGTATATCCGCGGAAACCAACGTCGGCAACTGCGCGTGCGGCAGCGTTCCGCTCGTCAAATCGGATGCCGATACCGTCACATTGCTGCTCAAAGCATGGCCGTTGACCGTCGTCGATGTGGAAACTCCGCTCAGGTTCGCCAAAGCCGCGCTGGCGGTACTCGCCCCCGTGCCTCCGTTCGCCACACCCACAATTCCTGACACAACCGGGCAGCCCGAGGTCGTCGCGCCTCCATTCGCATCCGTGCAAAGTGGCGCCGCCGTTCCTGACACTGTTCCCGCCGTCAGTACTTTCCCATCTGTTCCCTGAAGCGACCCCGATGCAATCTGCGATGCCGAAATCTGTCCGCTGCTGTTTCCCAGCGGAATCGCCGCCCACGTTCCCGGCGTTCCTGCTGCTACGTTCACCCACGCCGCTATTCCGTTCGCCGTTGCCCCCGAGTTCTCTTCCATATCTCCCTGCGACCAGGTCAAAGCGCTTGGCGCGCTGGAACTCTTCGTCGGCATCTGGATCTCCGAGGCCAGCAATGGCGCGGAAAACGAAAGTGCCTGACTGCTATGCGTCGAAGCCAAACTGCTCGTCAAATTGACCACCACGGCTCCCGGCTGAGTCGCATCCACGGTGTTGATCGCCTTGTTCGTATCGCTTCCGATGGAGATTAGGCCGCCCGCCGAAAGGTCGGTAGCGCTTGTGCAGGTCAACACACTCGTGCCGCTGGCTCCTGAACAGGTCGTTGACCCGCCATTCGGACTGCCCGTCGTTCCTGTCTGGTAAACCACGTCCAAGGCATACCGCTTGCCATTGGCTCCATTCCAGTAACTCGGCGGAGCAATGATTTGCCCCGCATACAGCGTCGTTCCATTCGGCAGCGCCGCAAATCCCGTGTCCGAGTAGAGAAGACCGGAAGCGTGTATCCCGTATTGCCACAACTGGTTGATATTCAGATCGCCGAATATCTGTGCCGGGGAGGACGACGCGCTTGGCCCTATCCCCGAACTCGCAAGGGAAGGGGAGTAGGTCAGCAGTGGGGTCCATCCGCCTGCTCCAAGAATGTTGCCCCGCGACAGCCCCGGTATCCCCACAAAAGCCGCCGTCGTATTCGAGCCTGTCCCGCTGCCAAACTGGCTGTTCATCGCGCTTAACACCAGTGCCTTGTCGTTGGCCGGAGACATCTCAAAGGATGAAAAATTGAATCCCGCTGTACTGCCGCTCGCCGGAGCCACCCATGTCGTATCCAAACTCAAAAGAAACTGCTCTCCGTTGCCCGCCGATGGGCAATCATAGAGCGTGAATACTCCCAACCCGGAAGTCAGCGTCGTATTCACCTCCACTTTGATATTCCGCGATGTTAAGTTGACAACTCCGCACGCCGATTGATTGTCCAGAATCACCGCTGCTCCACTGCTTGACGAGCCATATGCGCCTCGACCGTTGTCCACGGTTCCATTCGCTATCCCAAACGAGTCGGCGCCCGACACCCTCCAGTAGATTGCCGCGATTCCTGCTCCGTCCGACCTCCAGCCCTTGTCAAAGTCAATGTTGATTCCGCCATTCGCGAAATAGTAGCTATACTCCGTGGCTCCAGATACTTCGCCATGCCATATCCTGGTGCCGGTATCTACGCGCGAACTGAAATAAATTCCCACTTGATATGTGTTCGATTGGGTTACCGTCTTGTTCTCCAGCAAAATGTTGCTCACCGCTTGCTCATAGCGCGCGTTCGCATCGAATGCAACAAAGACATTGGCTGCCGTCGCTGTTCCTGTGTCCGTGAAACTGCCTGTCGTTACTGCATATGGAACTGCCACCGTGAAACTCGTCGAGGTTGCGGATGCTACCTGAAAGATCCCCCTGTTCAACCCCATGTCACCTGTCAGACTTAGTCCTTCAATGTCCACCCACTGCCCCGCGGAAAGGCTGTTGCCCGCCGTAAACGTCGCTATGTACGGCTGAGGATAGGGGGCCGGCGAACTGGCGGCATAGATAGGTGTTGAATTTGCCGCGACCGTTACGCCGGTTATGTTGGAGACAGCTCCTGGTATGGACCCATTCCATAACAAGCGCGGCGGTGAATACCCTCCGCCGCCATTGCCGATCGTCCCCTCAATCTGGCAGCCGTCATACGCGTTGATCGTTGATGAAATTACATAGTCGTGATTTCCCGGAAACTCGATAATGCCGCCGTGGGGGGACGCCCCGTTGTTCCAGCACGCAGTGAAGGCCGCCTGAATCGCAATTGTATCGTCCGTGGAACCATCCCCTTTGGCGCCAAATACCGAGTTCGTCACATCGTACCGTGGACCAATGCTCGTGTTGTTCGCTACGGAAAGCGTGCTGGCTACACTGACTGGACCGGTAAACTGCGAACCGGATAGAGCCGCCCCGCCCAGGTTTGCCAGTGCGCCCGATGCGCTCGAAGCCCCTGTCCCGCCCGCCGTGATGGAAACCGTATTTGTGCCGGAAATTACCGTTCCCGTGCCGCTGTAATAGGCAATCTGGCCTGTCGTTCCGGAGTTGACCGTGCCGTTGCTGCTTCCCGTGCCGCACGCCGCGCCGGTATTGGTGATATAGCCGGAGTTATCAATTTGAAGGCAGTTATGACCGCTGCTCGCCGCTAAACCTGGAAATTTGATTGCGCTTGTTCCCGTAAAGCTCGCATAAAGGCTGCTGCCGCTGCCGCCATAGATATTGAACGCGCTTCCCGCCCCGGTTTCATAGTTGACGCGCACCACCCCCGACGCATTGGATGAATTGATGTACGTATCGCCGCTGTTCGTGCTTTGGTAGGCCTTGAAGCTGTCCAGTCCGCCGGTCGCCGAATTCAGCGCCCAGTTATTGCTCGCGTCTTTTTCCATGTACCACTGGCTGGTGCCATTCCAGTCCTTGTAAATGAAGGACTCTTTCTGACTGGCCGTCAATCCCGCCCATAACGTCGCATCTATCTCCGCGTTTGCCTGGTTCTCCACCGCCGTCGAACCTGAAAACGTGGTTGTGCCCGCCACCTGCATGTTTCCGTTCAATTGAGCGCTTCCCGCTACAACTACGCCATTCGACCCATTCGAGGTCACACCGGGCAATAAGTTTGCCAGCGCCCCGGATGCTGTCGAAGATCCCGTTCCTCCCGCGGAAATCGGCACTGTGCTGATGCCCGATACCGCCGTTCCCGTGGTGTTGTAATACGCAATTTGGCCGCTCGTTCCTGAATTTACCGTGCCCGAACCATTGCCGGTGCCGCAGGCTGCCCCGGTGTTTGTAAGGTATCCTGAGTTATCTACCTGCAAGCAATTTAACCCGCTGCTCGCCGCAAGCCCCGGAAATTGAATCGCATTACTTCCCGTAAAGCTCGCATAGAGCGCGCTGCTGTTTCCCCCGTACACCTTGAACTGCGAGCCGGACCCGGTTTCAAAATTGATTCGGACGGCTCCGCTGCTGTTCGATGCATCCACATACGTGTCGCCGCTATTCGTGCTTTGATACGCCTTGAAGCTATCCAGTCCGCCCGTTGCGGAATTCAGCGCCCAGTTATTGCTCGCGTCCTTCACCATGAACCATTGGCTGTTGCCGTTCCAGTCTTTGTAGGTGTAACTCCCTTTCTGGCTGGTCGTCAGACCCGGCCACAAAAAGTAATCAACCTCTGTATCTGCATTGTTGCGAACCGTCATTGTCCCCGTCGATTGCGCCGTCCCGCCCACCAGAAGTGTTCCATTGAATTGCGCATTTCCCGCGTTGTTGATCGTTGCCACTGTCGTTTCCGTGGCGCCGCCCGACCCTATGACCACGCCGCCGGTTCCAGAGTTATTGGAACCATTCAATACAACCGCTCCCGTTCCCGCCGCATTGATGACCGTCTGGTTGTTCGTACTCGATTGTCCGTTGTTATACTGACCGATTGATAGCCGGTAAACATTGTTCAGTTCATCCAGAATTTGATAGAACTGTTCGCCCGCCGTTGCGTCGCTCAATCCGGTCGTCCACCGGTAGCCGTAATCTGTTTGAAAACGATTCAGCAGCCCCCGCTCATTTCCCGTCCCTATTCCCAGACGAAAGTGATTGGTTACCGTGGCATCTTTCTGGCTGCCGTACCAATCACCATTCATTCCATTGAAGCTGCGATGAAATGTATCCAGAAAGCTATTGCGGCTGCCGTTGTCCGTTAACTCCCCGGTAAACATCGTCCCGCCAGACATCCAACTGTTATACGAACTGCCTGCGTCCGCCACCACCTGGTTCGTCGAGTTTTCGTTCCGCAAGCCGACTATCGTGTTATTCTGCGCATTCGGTCCCAGGTGCAACGCCGTCGCGCATCCCTCCACATCGCCGCCTGTAAACGTGTTTCCATCGCCCTGCTGCAGGTTGATCCCATAACTCCCGCTGACCGGGCTTCCTCCGCTCGTCGGGCAATCTATGTGCAGCCGCACAAATGTACTTGCATTCAGCCAGTCGGTCGTCGCCGCATTTGTAATCTGGTGGCCTATCCCATTCACTGCCGTCTGAAATCCATTGAACGCATTGTCCAGAAAGGTTCCGCCCGTATAATTTCCCGTTCCGTCCAGCGTCATCCCCGTCTGATTGGAATCTCCCAGAAAATACAAGCTTTCCAGGTCCATCTCCTGCGTGCGGTACGCCACTAATCCCTGCGCCGTCGAGCTCGTGGATGGCGCCGTATTGATGACCGCATTGTCTAGATGGAATCCCATCGTATCCGCCGCATACGTCGGATCTCCCACCTGAATCATCGCCCCGCTTCCCGAATACAAAAACACCGTCCCGCCCTGACTGCCGCTCGCGTTGCTGGCCCCGCGTAGCGCACATCCCCGCAAAGACACATTCCGCGTTCCTGCCGTAACAATGATCTGGTTGGCCGTCGCTATCGTCGCGCATGGAAGCTGCACTGTCGCATTCCCCGTCGCTATCGTCAGGTTCGATCCCATCGACAATGTTCCCGTGAAATTCCGCGCATCACATGTCCCGCCATAACTCGCGCTCAGCCCGTTCAGGCATGCCTGGACCTTCGCCCCAAAATCCGCCCCCGCAAACTGGTCCACCTGATAGCTCGCTCCCAGCTTCACCGCCGTCAGCGACCCGGTCACCGTCCCGCCCGTCAGAGGAACCGCCTCCGCAAACGCATTGTCCACATACCGCTTGTCTGCCGCCTGCAACGGCTGCACCGGATCGCAACACAGCGTCAGCGTCCCCGAAAGCGTCCCGCCCGACGCCGTCAGCAAGCTCCCCGTCAGCTCCGAGATCGACTGATCCACATACGCCTTGCTCACCGTTTGCACCGCCTGTGCCGCCGGCATCAACTGCGACTGAATCTGACCCAGCGTCGCCTGCGCAGACGACGGAACCACCCAGTACTGCGTGTTTGTCGAGCCGTCGCTCAGGTAATAAACCGCCGTGTAATACTGCCCCGCCGGCGTCGATCCCTGATTCGGCGCCAGATTCACGCTGACGAATCCATCCGGCGCGATTGCTAGCGTCGTGCTCCCAGCCACCACCAACTGCCCGCTCGCCGTGGTAAACGACGGCCAGCTCACCACCACAGTCCCCGAGCCAGGCTGACCGTTGGCCAGATACACCGTCCCCAGTACTGTCGTTGTGCTGACTCCCTGCGCCATAACCGCACTGGCTAGCGACATGCCCAGCAGGCCCATCACTATCGTCAACACTCCCAGCCTTCCGCCGGCGCGCAACCACTCGTGACTTGTGAGCTTCATCCGTCTCTCTTCCTTTTCCTCGGCTAGACGGCAAAGATTGATTTCCCCTCTGCCTTCTCTCCGTCAATGTCTTTTCTTCAAAACCAGCCAATCCTGTGTGCCCCAGGTCCCGCTTTTGGGACCTGGGTTTCTGTTCGTCCTCAATCATCCAACCCGGCACTGCTCTTCCGAGCCGTCCACCGCTTGCGCGTCGATCATCTCTTCACTGCACTGCGGCTCCGCCGCCAGCTTCTCCGCCACGCTGATGAGTTGCTTCACCACGACGACGTCCTCGCAATCGATTCGCCCCTCCGCAAGCGCAAACAACAATTTTGCACTTGTCAGATTCCCGTCGAGCGTCTTTTGCAACAACAATTTCGCTATCTTCTTGCTGTTCAACTCCAGCGTTTGGTCGGCCGCCGCATTCATCTCCGCCCGTCCGCGGCCTACCGCCTTTTGCCGCGTCCTTGCTCCTTGCGGCTTCTTCACCGCCGCTTGCCTCTGTCTTCCCTCTTCCATTTCTCCGCCAATCCCGTCCACCATTCCACGGATTCAATCTACGCTCCGTAGAAAAGGAAAAGGGAGAAATTCCTCCTCGGAATTCTCCCCTGCTTCCGCCGAATTGGTCCACCGGTTGCCGCGAAGGCTCCGCGACTTCTTCTCTCTGAGGAAGCCTTCTTGCTTAGCCCCTCGCTGCTCCGCTGCAACTCGGAAAATGCCCCGATCGCGCTACTTCCTCTATCCCCTAAATCCTGCGCGCCTTCAGCCGCTTACGCCACTTCCCACTGCGGCCCTTCGCCAAGGTCAACGCGTCTTTGGTTCTCGGCTTGCGCTCTCTGTCTCTTCCTACGTCAGCGAATCCATGGAATTTGTCCGAATGTCATCTTGAGAGAGTCGTCTTCTCCCACTACTGCTCTCTTCATCGTCGAATGATCTTAGCTTACAGAACTTCTACGGAATTAAATGCAATCCTTGCGAACACTATTTTCTCCCGTTTATTCAATCACTTATCCTATATTTTTCTTCCCCGTCTCTTTGACAAGAAATTCAAAATGAAGAATTTTTCAAAGATTGATTCCCAAAATGGCGCTCTCCCGCTTCGACGACCCGCAAGGGTTAAAACCTCTACAGGTCTATGCCGCCGCCAAATCGAGGAATTTTTGAACATGACCCCTGCTGGACCTATCGTGGAATCATTCAATTCCCGGCCCAATCGCGACGCTACCCCCGTAAGTCTGCACCCATGCTGGGCGCACCATGGAAAAGCGCGAACGAGAACCTCTGCCCTACAGCCGATCAGCAGGCCGGCGCAACATTCCGGCCTGCATTTCGCTCTGGAGACTGGCACTGCATTCCCGTTATTACTTATTCATGCAGTCACGCTACGGGGACTCCTACGGATAAATGCGGTGCAGCGTGCGGGCGAAGGGGATCGTCTCGCGGACGTGGTCGAGGCCGCATATCCAGGCCACGGCACGCTCGATGCCCATGCCGAAGCCCGAGTGCGGGACGCTGCCGTAGCGGCGCAGGTCCAAGTACCACTGGAAGGCTTCCTTGGGCAGGTTGTGGTGCTCGATGCGGGCGTTCAGCAGCTCATAGCTGGAAACACGCTGCGAGCCGCCGATGATCTCGCCGTATCCCTCCGGGGCCAGCACATCCACGCACAGGGCGTAGCGCGCGTCCTTGGGATCAGGCTCCATGTAGAAGGCCTTCACGTCAGCCGGATAACGGTGGACCATCACCGGCTTGTTGTATTGGCTGCTCAGCCATGTCTCATCGGGAGAGCCAAAGTCGTTGCCGTACTCGAAGGGGTTTTCCAACTCGCCGCGCGCATGGGCCTCATTCAGCATTTTGGCGGCTTCATCGTAGCGCAAGCGCGGGAAGGGCGGGCAGATCGCCTCCAGCTTGGCGGGATCGCGGCCAATGACCGTCAGCTCCGAGGCGCGGTTCTTCAGCACCGATTGGACAATGTGCGAGAGGAAGTTTTCGGCCAACTCCAGCAGCCCGTCCAGGTCCAGGAAAGCGACCTCCGGCTCGATCATCCAAAACTCGGTCAGGTGACGGCGGGTCTTGGATTTCTCCGCGCGAAAGGTAGGACCGAAGCTGTAGACCTTGCCCAGGGCCAGCGCCGTGGACTCGATGTAGAGCTGGCCGGATTGCGTCAGATAGGCCGGATCGCCGAAGTAATCGACAGGAAAGAGCGTCGAGGTGCCCTCGCAGGCGGCTGGCGTCAGAATGGGCGGATCGGTGCGGATGAAGCCATTGGTGTCGAAGTACTCCGCCGCCGCGCGCATGATCTCGGCGCGGATGCGCAGGATGGCCGACTGCCGCGGGCTGCGCACCCAGAGATGGCGATGCTCCATCAGGAAGTCCACGCCATGCTCTTTGAGGGTGATCGGGTAAGGATCGGCTTCGGGGACGCGCTGGACGACCTCCAAGCCCTCCACGTCCAGCTCGAAGCCGCCGTGCGCGCGCTTGTCGGCGCGGACCTTGCCGGTGACGATGACGCTGGACTCTTGCGTCAGCCCCTTGAGGGCTTCAAAGACTTCAGCAGGCACGCTCTTGACGTGAGCAACGCCCTGAATGGTTCCGGTGCCGTCGCGGAAGATGGGAAAGAGCAGCTTGCCGCTCTCCCGCAAGTTGTAGAGCCAGCCCCGCAGGAGGACGGATTGACCTTCGTACTGGCCGATGGTGGCGATGGTGACGATGGGAAGTTGTGCAATTTCTTCAGACATGGCGCTCCTCGGTGGCCGGATTGGCCGGACACTTTAGGATAGCGCTTGCGGGCACTTGCGGTGCGGAAAAGGCCCCTTGTGCGCAGGGAAATCGCATTTGAAATCATTTGGAGGGAGCAGGGGCGTTT